>NC_018645.1:1835000-2135000 GCF_000307105.1 Desulfobacula toluolica Tol2 | reverse complement strand
GGTCTGCCCCCCATGGCATAGACATCACTCAAAGAATTAGCAGCAGCAATCTGACCAAATTCATAAGGTGAATCAGTAACCGGTGTTAAAAAATCAAGAGTCTGGATAAGGGCTGTCTGTGAATCCAGCTTATATACACCCGCATCATCCGGCGAATCAAGTCCGACAATCAGGTTTGGATGCGATTTTATTTCAAGTCCTTGAACAATTCGATCCAGCGTCCCTGGATCAAGTTTGGCAGCTCAACCGGATGCTTTTACTTTCTGTGTCAAAAATACGGTATTACTTTTTTCCATTTACTTTTTTCCATTTACTTTTTTTCGTTTCAATTTCCCATATAACGACCATGGCAGATCAAACCGCCACAACAAAAATCAAAAGTTGCTGTTTGAATTTTTGAAGACTTTCATATAAAAAAGCCCAGCACATATCAACACATTGATATCACACAAGCAAATCTACCGGCAGTCTTTTCACCCCGAAAAGAATAAAACAGATCTGTATGACATTTTGTACAAATTTCCATATTTTCAATATGTTCTTTTTTAACCCCTTTATCCATAAGCTGATCCGAACTCATTTCCCAAAAATTAAAATAATTTTTATCTTCAATTTTATACTTCCATAATCTTTTTGGGATTTCATCCTTATAATTAATAAATTCAGAACAACATGGGCCAAGGGATGGAGAAATACCTGCAATAATATCTTCAGGCTGACAGCCAAACTCTAAAATCATTTTGTCCAGGCAATTTCCAATAATATTTTTAACGCTTCCACGCCAGCCGGAATGAATGTTTGCAATAACTTTTTTCACCGGATCATACATCATGACCGACTGACAATCAGCCACCCGTATCACAAGCGCCACGTCCTTTATATTGGTAATGACACCGTCAGCTGTGCTGGTCTCTTTTCTCAAATCAAAATTTTCAGTTAATTCAGTGTCATATTTTTTTAACACCTTGATCGTATCCCCATGAACCTGATTTAAAAGAACAAGGGGTTTTCGCCCAATTTTAGAATCAATACCAATTTTCAAAGAATCAAAGGGAGCTACAAGAATTTTGTTCATCCTGGTAAATATGCCGTGAACGATATTAGGACAGGCTTTAAAAAGCTCAAATTCATAGACGTTGATATCATTATCTTCCATAATAAAGAGTGCCGATTCGTTCTATAATCTTTGTTGTGGAAATATCAGGTTCCAAAATGACCCTTTCTACGCGCCCCCCATTGCGTTTTACAAAATCTGCTCCAATGATCTGATCTTCGGACCAATCCGCCCCTTTAACAAGTACATCAGGACAGATGGCTTCAATCAATTTTTCAGGATCAGGTTCATCAAACAATACTACATGATCAATGCAAGCAAGGGATGCAATAACATAAGATCTATGATCCTGAGACAAAACAGGACGTTTTTCTCCTTTGATACGTTTCACAGAATTGTCGGAATTGAGCCCTAAAATCAATACATCTCCAAATTCTGCCGCATGGGTTAAGTATTTTACATGGCCGGCATGAAGGATATCGAAACATCCATTGGTAAATACAATGGTCTTGTAAGCATTCTTATATTGCCTGGATAATATTTTAATCTCAGAAAAAGTGGAAATTTTATCCATAGACATCAGGTCTCCTGTCCGTCATGCAGGGAATTAACGCTCTGGCCGTTTTCACAAGGCCATAATCAATCTTCGCAAAAACACTTGTTTCATCACATCCGGCATCTGCAATGACATTACCCATGGGATCCACAATCATGGACATCCCTGGAAAATGCAATAAATCATCACTGCCTGTCCGGTTTGAACAGACCATGAACAATTGATTTTCAACCGACCTTGCCGTGACCAGGGTTTTCCAATGACATTTTCTGGATTCCGGCCACTGCGCCGAAACAACAATCATTTGAGCGCCCTGCAAAAACAGTGATCTGGCAAGCTCCGGAAACCTCAAATCATAACAAGTCATCAGTCCTATTTTTCCAAAACTTGAATCGATTGTAACAATTTTATCTCCGGCAGTATAATACAGATGTTCACCGGTCAACCGAAAAAGGTGCAGTTTTCTATATACCCCGTTTACTTTTCCATCCACATCAATGAACACCATGGTATTGTAAATTTTATTTGCTTTCTTTTCAGGAAGCGTTCCTACTATGGCGATCTTATTTTCTCCGGCAAAAAAAGAAAGTTTTTCAACTACCTTATCTGTTTTTTCTGAATGCAGACTTAAATTTTCATTGTCAAAAGAACAGGGAAACATTTCCGGCAGGACTGCAAGAGAGACACCTTGAGATACCAGCTTCTCCAAATATTCAAAAGCTTTATTCAAATTGGTTTCAATTTGCCCGTTTTTTATATCAAACTGTACAACACCAGCTTTAATCTTTTTTTTCAACTTTCTCAATCTTCCTTTTTTTCAAGCTTTACCTTTCAAAGCCTTACTATGAATCAACACCTCCTCACCATATAATTTCACCCTTACATCGTCAATCTTTTTATCCTAAGGCTATTTTGTACAGATAAAAATTTCTAAGTAGAAAGATCTATCACAGATCCTCCAAGCTCTCGAATTTTTTCATCAATGGCCTCAAGACTCTTCTCCATGGTTCCATATGAAATATCCGGTAATTTGCCGCCCCATGCTTTTTCAGCTTCCTGAAATCCCCGCAAAACACCTTCTCTTCCTGATTTCAAACGCTCAAGATCATCACCCGCCCCCTGAAGAACGAAATCGGAGATACGTTCAGATGTCTTTTTGACTCCCCAATAATCATTTTCGCCAAAAAGCGACTGAGGATCTGAAATTTGATTTAAATCAGAACCAGGAGCGTCAAGTTTCAAATCCATGGATTCTAAAGAAAAATTTTCCTTCAGCAAGATGCCCTGTTTGTTAAAATTTTCAAAGGCTTGGGATTTGACGCTGATACTGAATTGACTGGATATCATGTTCAATTCCATGGATTTTTTGCTTGCCTGAATACTGCGATCACTTTTAACAGAAGCTGAAAATTGATTCAGTTTATAATCCAACGAATGTCCTGAAATAATTGATGTTTTCATGTTTTTATATTTCCCTTCCAAACTTCATTTGTTTGAGACTCTTTAATTTGATACCTCAATTTTCGAACTTAAGTTATGTTTATATGAAAGTCTTCAAAAATCCAAACAGTGACTTTCAATCTTTGTTGTGAGCAAACCAAGGTGAAAGACCAAGTCTGCCCGTGGCAGTTATAGCATACAGGTCACCCATTAAATGGTTCTTGCCAAGAAAATAAACCTGCAGTACAAAAAAAAGCTCAAGAATATAAGCCGGACACAATCAAATTGAATTAATACTAACAATACCTGTCCAGATATCTATGATATCGTTCAACCTAAGACTGAACTTTAAAAAAACTAAAATTATTTTTCAAACTATATTTGGAATGGTTAAAAGACAGACACAATTAATCCATACATTTAAATATTTAAGGCGCAATATCAAATTAAAATGTTCCATAGGCTCAGTTTATCTATAAACGGTTTGGTCACAGCCCACTATTTCCAAATTTCAGACAGCAGTTACAGAATTTTCTTGCGGGCTATTTATTTATGATATTGCGCCTAAGTGCCTTTACTACAAGTATCAACCGGACAACTTTTCGGCAGACAAATTTTGGGCAATTGGATTTTGGACAAATCAGTCTTGAGGGTTATTAAACACTGAATCTGAAGAGGCTATACAAAAAATCATAAACTTGTTATGGTTTGACCCAAATTTTATTACTGAGAATAACACTTATGAAAACAACCCATACAATTTTTTTTCAGGATTCAAGCAATCTTGACTTGATACCATCAAAAACTATTGACCTTATTGTTACATCGCCTCCCTATCCCATGATTGAGATGTGGGATGATATCTTTTCTTCTCAGAATAATGCAATTGCAAAAGCCCTTAATAAAAAAGACGGCCACAAAGCATTTGAACTTATGCACAAAATACTTGATTCGGTATGGGATGAAATTTTCAGGGTCTTAAAAACCGGCGGATTTGCCTGTATCAATATCGCAGATGCCACACGAACAATCAACTCAAATTTTGCAGTTTACTCAAACCATTCAAGGATTCTTCAATATCTTGTCAAGCTTGGGTTCTCAATTCTGCCTGAAATAATATGGAGAAAACAGACCAACGCGCCCAATAAATTCATGGGATCAGGTATGTTGCCGGCAGGCGCTTATGTCACCTTGGAACACGAATATATCCTGATTGTCAGAAAAGGCGGAAAACGCGAATTTAAGAGCAATCCTGAAAAACTCAACAGAAGACAAAGCGCAATATTCTGGGAAGAAAGAAATACTTTTTTCTCAGACATCTGGTTTGATATCAAAGGAACTCGTCAAGGACTTATTGACAAAGCTTCCAGAGACAAAAGTGCTGCCTTTCCATTTGAACTGGCCTACCGGCTGATCAATATGTATTCTGTTAAAGGGGATAATGTACTTGATCCTTTTGTCGGCACAGGAACCACCATGGCCGCATCCATGGCTTCAGCCAGAAATACAATCGGATTTGAAATTGATAATGATTTTAACGAATCCATACCCCGGATCAAAGAAAATATTATAGATCTGTCCAACCAACATATGGAAAACAGATTAAAAAAACACCTTGTTTTTGTTGATGAACGGATAGCATCGGACAAACTCTTGAAACATAAAAATATACCTTATGGTTTTCCAGTCACAACCAATCAGGAAAAGGAACTGATCTTGAATGAATTACTCACTGTAGAAATGATGCAGGATCACTCAATGGAGGTAACCTATTCAGATCATCCCCAAACCGCATTCTGCCGAAAGGATTTTTTATCTTAGCGCCTGTAATAGCTTGACTTTTCATGATGCTTTTATTACCTTATTTGTATTAATAAAAAATTTAAAAAACTAGTATCTAATATTCAAATCAAGGATACTGACAACTTTATTTTAAGCTAAATATCATTTATCCCTTTATATATCTTTTAACTTATATATTTTTTGACTTATATATTTTCTAACAAGGAGAAAAAAAATGACACAAACCGGTTCTTTTCTCAAAGACAAACATATATTGGCTGTTGACGATGAATGGGATGTAATTGAAACCATACAGGAAATTCTGGATGAAGCAAAAGTGGACATTGCACAGGACTACGAAACCGCTTCTGAAAAAATTCACCAGACACAATATGATCTTGCCATTCTTGACATTATGGGCGTTAACGGAATCAAACTGTTGGAAGAATGCGTAAAAAGAGATATTCCGGCTGTTATGTTAACGGCCAACTCTCTGAATCCGGAATCCTTGATGCAGTCAATTAAAAAAGGAGCTATTTCCTATCTTTCAAAAGAACATTTAAGCGAGCTTGATTCATTGCTCAATGAACTTTTGGGAGAAAAAAACCAGGGCAAACCAGTGTGGAAACTTTTGTTTGAAAAGCTTGGGAATCATTTTAACCAGCGTTTTGGGAAAGGCTGGAAAGATGATAACAAAGATTTCTGGAATGATTTTGAAAAAAACTGGGAAGTCTCAAGGGGCATTCAGGAAAGACTCTTACACGACAAAAACATCATCGATAAAGGGATATAACCCCGGATAAAAAATAGGCCCAGGATTTAATTCAGTTTAAGGAAAGGGTTCACTAAATCCAAGGTCAGGGACATCATACATCAACATAAATATTACAGAACAAGCAAAAGCCGGTATTCATAAGAAAACTTCTTAATGAATACCGGCTTTTTTATTTGTCAGGTAAAGTACCTGACGTTTTAGCTGTTTTTATAAATATCCAAAGAACCTGGGCAGAAAAAGAACAACTTCAGGAAAATACGTTAGAAAGAAAAGAACCCCAATCTGGATAGCCAGAAAAGGCATTACCGCCCTTGAAACATAAATAATATCCCTTTTCGCCAGCGAACCCGTAATAAACAAACTCACCCCCATAGGCGGCGTACAGTATCCAATGGCAAGGTTTACGGTCATAATAAGCCCGAAATGCATGGGATCCACATTAAACGGCCCAAGCAGGGGAAGAAAGACCGGACCCAAGATCAACGTGGCGGAAATAATATCCATAAACATGCCGATCACAAGCAACAAGATGTTCATGGCCATCAAAAAGACAAATGGCGACTGAATGCTTGCCACCACAACTTCCGCAACCCTGTTGGGAATATTCTCAAACGTCAGATATCTTCCAAAACAGGTTGCAGATGCAACAATCAACAACAAAGTTGCACTTGTTACAGCAGAGCTGACTGTTATCTCTTTTACATCTTTAAAATCTATAGACTTGTAAATAAACAGTTCAACAAAAAATGCATATACACTGGCAACGACAGCAGCTTCATTGGCAGTGAACATACCGGAAAAAATGCCGCCGAAAATAATGACAATCAGCATGAATGCCCAGAAGCCTTCCTTAAAAATAGAAAAAAGCTGCATAAAATCCGGAGCGGGCAATCTGTTGATATCTGTTCTATTTCTATACTTTAGCCAGGTATAAAGACATACACAGCCAATGATGAGAACACCGGGAACAAATCCTGTAATAAAGAGTCCCTCTAAGGATACGTTACTGATCATTGAATAAAAGATCATACTGATACTCGGAGGAATAATAACCCCTAAATTCGGTGAGGTAGTCATAAGCCCCAGTGTATAATCCTCATCATAGCCGTTTCTGATAAGGGCCGGAATCATGAACCCACCCAGTGCCACCACCGTGGCAACTGTAGAGCCCGAAATGGCACCAAACAGACCACAGCCAATAACACCCGCCATTCCCAGTCCTCCCGGCAACCAGCTGACCAGTGCATTGGCCAGATTGATCAATTTTTCAACGGTCTTTCCCTTACTCATGATGTTACCGCAAAGAATAAAAAACAGCACAACCACCAATGAGAAATTATCAAGACTTCTGAAAAGCGTTTGTGCTAAAAGAGCCAGGGGCATATCCAGAAAAACAACAAAACCTATGGTTGCCGTAAAAAACAGGCATAAAAAAACCGGTACATAGGTTGTCATACAACCTAGAAGAATACATAAAATAATCAAATCACTGATCTGCATGATGGTCCTTTTCTGTTTAGATCTGATTTTTTATATGAAAGAACTTCTAACCTCTTGGAATCAGATCTCTTTCATTTTTTTATTGTGGCAGATCAATCTGCCATGGCAGTTTATATGAAAGTTTTCAAAAATCCAAACAGCGACTTTCATATTTTGTTATGGGCAAACCTAAGAAGACCAAATCATAGCATAAAATGGTCCGGTCTGCCCGTAGCGTTATTTAGATCTTATATCTTGAATAATTACCTGAATCGTCCGGATAAATATCATAACGCCCATTACAGGCATTATGGCATAAACAATGACAAGAGGAATCTGCATAATGATGGTTTTCTGATGGGTTAATAACTGCAAATGAGTCATTCTATAACCATAGAATACCATCATCCATGCAAAAACAAGCATCAACAGGTTGGTATAAAGTGTCAGGCCCGGTTTAAGCTTTGGGAAAATCTGGACAACAGCATCTATCCGGATCATTGCCCGCTGTTTAACAGCCACACTGGCCCCGACAAAGGTTGAATAAATCATCACGATACGAACCAGTTCCTCACTCCAGGCAAGGGTATAATTAAATCCGTATCTCAAAACAACATTGGCAAAAAGTGACATTAATGCCGCCATAACAATAATAAAAAGTGTCCACTCTTCAACATTTGTAAAAATAGTGTCTAATTTTTTTAAAGTTTTCCCAAGCATAAACCTAATTCCTGTATAATTAGAATGAAAATCCAGTGTTATTTATTGCAAGAAATCCTGAACTTCTTTTAAGAAATTCAAAGGTTTATAGGTATCGCCGGGATAGATCTGGTTAATTTCCTGTGCATACCTGTCATAAGCCCCTTTGCTTTGATCTTTAAGGATTCTCATTTCCTCTTCAGACAACTTGAAAAATTCAACCCCGTTTGCTTTTGCAGATTCAATATTTTCCATTTCCCATGTTGCTGTTCTTCTCCTGTTTTCAGCACACACATCATGAACAGTGGAAACAAATGTTTCTCTCAAATCCTTGGGAAGCCTTGCAAGCCAGGCTTTGTTAAAAATCCAGATAAACAGTCCCTGGGCATAATTTAATTGCGTAAAATTCTTTGCCACTTCAAATTTTTTTGTCAGGTTGCACACAGCTGGTGTATGATCCAAACCTGTTATAACACCTTGTTTTAAAGCAATCTGAACATCAGGCCAAGGCATGGAAACAGGATTAAACCCCCAGTTTCGATAACTTAACTGGTTCACGGCAGCCTCGGCAGTTCTGAATTTAATCTTTTTTGCGTCTGCAATGGTTTGAACCGGCTCAGTGGTTGCCCATCCGTAATTTCCATAACCCGTGATATCAAGACCTGTAATTCCTTGATGATCCATGGCATTCAAGAAGTGATCAAACAATTTCTTGTTGGCAATGAAATTATCTAATTTTTCAAACGAGTCGATAAGAAAAGGAAGGTTCACTATTCCAAAACGGGGCCCAAGGTTGGTAGAAGCAACAGAACTCACCCCCATACCTTGAACAGCACCCATCTGAAGCATGTTTAAAACCTCTACTTCACCACCAAGAATTGATAGGGGTTTAAAATCAACATAGATCTGACCATTTGTTCTTTTCCAAAGTTCATCCCTGATCTCAAAACCGGCATATGTCCCGACCAGAGCTGGCGTTGAAACATTTGAAATAATGCATTTGTATTTTGCTCCTTTGGGATCAAAATTCGGTTTCCATTTATCAAGCGAACTTTCTTTTTTTGCAAAAACAGAAGACGTAACGATAAATGATCCAACAAACAAAACAAGCAGTAATACTAAACATTTGCCAAGCTTCATACTAGTTCCTTTCCTAAAAATTTAAATTTATAATTTGTGGTGCAAGACTTAAAAAGTCTTGCACCTGTTTCAACTTTTGGAATCCAACTAATTTTTACTTTAACTAATTTTCATTTTACTAGAATGGTCAATGGGTTTTACTCTACGTCATACTTCAACAATAAGTCAAGCCCAATAAAAAAAAATTATTTAAACAAGTTGTTTAAACGCCTCCTTACGACCTGTAAATTTTTCCCTAAGTTGTGGTTTCATGAGTTTTCCTGTTGGATTTCGAGGAACATGATCAAAAAGAACCTTACGAGGCACCTTGTAAAGAGATATCTTTGATTTTGCAAACTCAATCACATCTTCTTCAGTCAAATGTTTGCCTTCTTTGGTTTGAACAACAGCAAGAACTATTTCCACCAGCCGGTCATCCGGATATCCTATACATGCTACATCATCTATATCAGGATGATCCATCAGCGCATCTTCAATTTCAACCGGAAAAATATTTTCACCACCACTGGTAATCATATCTTTCATTCGATCAACAATATAAAAATAACCGTCTTTGTCTTTCCTTAATAGATCTCCTGTATAAAGCCAACCATCTTTCAGGGTTTCTATCGTTTTTTCAGGATTTGAATAATATTCCCGCATCATTCTGGGTGTCCTGAATACCAGCTCACCCACAGATCCGTCAGGAAGTTCCTCTCCAGTAGGACCAACAATTTTGGCTTCAACACCAAAGGTTGGTTTTCCAATGGAACCCGGTTTTTCCAGAACATCTTCCGGATAGAGGTTAAAGCTGCCTCCACCGCCACCCTCTGTGATACCATAGATATTGGATACTCTACACGGCAGTTTTTCCACCACCAGCTTCATGGTATCATAAGGTACCGGCTGTGCGCCTATTTCCATATACTTCCATGATGAAAGATCATAGTCATCCAGATTTAACTCACCATTTTCAATTGCATTAAGAATGGCAATACCAATGGGGACAACAAAGAGAGTGTCTGTACATTTTTCTGCAGCAATTGCTTCAATGATTGATTTGGGATTTTTCAAATCTTTTACAATGGTTCCTGTTGCGCCTGTGGCATAAAAAGGGGCCCATAAAAACATGGTGCCGGAATGATACAACGGAAGAAAAATCAGGTAATTATCATCTTTTTGAACAGAATATGTCATCCCATTGCTCACAGCTATACTATTCAAAGAAAAATGAGTGTGTAAAACAGGTTTAGGTTTGCCAGTTGTACCAGATGTAAACATCATTGCCAGGGAATGATCCCTGTCAACTTCAACCAATGCATCCGAAGTATCTTCATAATTCTGCACGGCTTTAAAATTAATCATGTCATCCGGTACATCATCGCCGATGCAAATATAATTTTTAATGGTAGTAAGATCTTTTTGAATGGGTTGAACAACCTTTAAAAATTCAGATCCAAGAATAAAAACATCTGGATTGCAAACTTCGGCTGCATAGAGGACATCCGTACCTTCGAAACGGAAATTGAGCGGAACAACAACTGCACCCAACCGAATAATTGCATAATACGTCAACACCCATTCAAGGGAATTGTTCTGAAGGTGCATGACAAAATCACCATGCTTTACCCCCATCTCATTTGCCAAAAAATTCGCTGTTCGATTAATCTCATCGTTAAATTCTTTCCAAGTGAAAGATCGTCTTTGACCCGTTTCCGGGGTTCGTTCAATCAGACAAATTTTTTCCGGATTATGCCGGGCATGAATTGAAGCGTAACCTGAATAATTCAACAGTGCTCTCCTTAATTTTTAGTTAATGGTATCCTGCTAACCTCATATCTCCTTGTTTAAATCTTTAGAAACCTTTGAATAATGATATTTTTCCATAAAACAAATAAGTTGTAGTCTGAATTTCAGAAAAAAAAAGGATGTTATTCAAAGGTTTCCGGGGATCACTCAAATAGTATGTCACAAATTTAGAAATTAACTTTATCAAGCCCCTTCAACCCAAGGATCTGTCTTGTCTCTTCAGGGGTGGCAGGCTCAAGGCTCAATTCCTTTGCAATCCGTTTAACTATGTTTACCTGATCCGCACTGGCTTTTGCCAGTATCCCTTTGCCAGCATAGATAGAGTCTTCAAGTCCGACTCGAACATTTTGTGCTCCCATTGCCATGGCAGTCGTGGTGATGGGAATCTGAAATCTTCCACCGGCTGCCACCGACCAGGTAAAATTTCCTTCGCCAAGCACTTCTTTTGCCTCATCATAAATTAAAACCAAATGTTTGACCGAGGGTGTCATCCATCCTACCATGGGACCGAATACAAACTGGAGATGAGGAGGTCCTTCTGTCAAATTTTCTTCAAGAAGCCATTTAACATATGAAACATGTCCCAATTCATAAATCTCAAATTCAGGCTTGGTACCTATTTCCATGAAGGTTTTACCATAAATCTCATCATCACTGAATGTGGGTTTAAAAGAAATATTTTTGCAGAGTTCTAAGTATTCTGGTTCCCAATCATATTTGTATTCCTTATAACGGCCCGCAATCTGAAATATACCGAAATTAAACGGTGCGGGATCAAACGAACACATTTCAGGTTCAAATTCTTTGACAGGAATCAATTTTTCCGGTGTAGTCTGGTTCATACCACCACCGGTTGTGATCTGAAGTACCATATCACATCTTGCTTTTATTTTTGACAAGACTTCCTTAAAAAGTTCAGGATCAGACGATGGAAACCCGTTTTCAGGATTTCGTACATGAAGATGAGCAATGGCAGCACCGGCCTCATGGGCCTTTACCGCATCCTCCACAATCTCGTCAGGAGTTATTGGAAGGTAATCACTCATGGTTGGAACGTGAATAGATCCTGTAATAGCAGCACTAATGATTATTTTATTCTTCATTTTTTTTTAATTCTCCCGTTGAAAAAAATTATTTTTTTTACACTTCGTATTCCTCATCCAGATCAAGCACGAGCAACTTCTTATCTTTGACATTATCAATCACAAAAGAAGATTTAACAACTTGAATCCCTTCTATCTGTGTGAGCTTCATATTCATAAATTCACCATAGGATTTAATATCCTTTGCAATCACCTTTAAGATAAAATCATTTGCACCGGCAATCTGGTAGCACTCAATCACTTCATCCAGAGCAGTGAATTCTTCTTTTATAACAGCCACAGAAGAAAGGCTACTCAAGCTTAAGCCGATATTCACAATAGCCATGATTGAAAATCCGATTTTTTCAGGATCAAGTATGGCTGTAAAATGAGAGATTACCCCTGCAAGCTCCAGTCGCTTTACCCTTTCAAGGGTTGCAGGGGCAGAAATACCGACAATCTTAGACAATTTAGAATTTGTTGTTTTTCCATTTTCCTGGAGTGTATTCAAAATCTGTTTGTCAATTTTATCCAGAACCATTTATTCCTCTTTTTGGAAATCCTTTTAAATTAAATTCATTATAAAAGTAAATGGTTATATTTTTCTTCAATCAAAGGCAACAATTCTTTCAGAGTTTCATCTATTTTATTGACCAGAAGATCGATTTCTTCTTCTGTAATTGCAGTGGACAAAATAAACAATCCCCTTGGAATTGTAAAAATCCCTTTATTCAATAAAGACAAATGCATCAGCCGATGGAGCTGTTCTTCTGATTTCAAAACCTGATCAGCATTTGTTATGGGTTCATTGACAAAATGAATATTGAGCAAAGACCCAATCTGGTTAGCCTGAATATTTAATCTGTTGGCTTTAAAGCTTTCCAAAAGACCATTTTTAAATTGATCCCCCAGTTTATTTACATAGGCCACTGCAGCTTCATCATATTTGGACAAAGCCGCATATCCGGCCTGCATAACTGTTTCATACCCGTTAAATGTTCCTGAATGATACAATGGCTTTTCCGTGTTTTCATGGCAAAAGATATTCATTATCTCTTCTTTACCACCAAACACACCAATGGGAAGCCCGCCTCCCACAACTTTTCCAACCGTTGTCAGATCCGGAATCACGCCAAAAAGTTTCTGGCAACCGCCTGTATTTACCCTGTAAGAAAAAATCTCATCAAAAATCAACAGGACGTTATTATCCGAAGTAACTTTTCTTACATGTTCAAGATAACCGGGCTTTGGCAGGACTACGCCACCGGCGCCAAGGAAAGGTTCCATTATTACGGCAGCCAGCTCAGAAGCATTTTCCTTAACCGTTTTTTCAAGGGCATCAAAGTCATTAAAAGGTACTTCTAAAATAGCCTCGGTCATTCCTTCTGGAATACCGGCAGTGATAACATTCTTTTTTGTTGATGCAGCCACACTGTCATGGGTTCCATGAAATCCGCCGATCATTTTCAGAATCTTGTCTTTCCCGGTATAAGCTCTTGCCGTTCTCATAACAAACAAAGTGGCTTCTGTTCCTGAATTCAAAAACCTTACCTTATCAAAACCAGGCACCCTTTCACATAAGAGCTTTGCCAGCTTATACTGCCCATCCGTAGGGGTAGAGTACTGAGAACCCTTTGCAATACCGTCCCGAACAGCCCGAACAACATCCGGATCACCATGCCCATGGACAATAGCTCCATAAGCATTGGTGACATCAAGTAATTTATGCCCTTCATGAGTATAGACATACGCTCCCTGTCCATAATCAATATGAATGGGATAAGGTTTAAAATAACTTAAGCTTCTGGTCGCACCACCGGGAATATAATTGATAAGTTGCTCATGACGCTCCTTGGAAACCGGAAATTTTTCCTTATATGCATCTTCAATTTTCTTTTCAATTTGCTCTTCAATCATAGCATTGTCCTTGTTATTTTTATATTGAAGTCTTCAAACCCAAACAGCGATTTTCATGTTTTGTTGTAGGCAAACCAAGGAGATCAATCTTAGTATAAATTTCCAAGGCCTGCCCGTGGCAATTATATAAAAGTAACGAATGTTGAGTAGTCAGTATTTAGTTCTCCCCACTCGCCACTTTTATATTTTATTTTACCATCAAGGCATGGGGGTTCTTTTATTATTCTTTTTCGTGAACAATCAATAGTTCGCCAATTTCTTTTTCAACTCTTTCTACAAACTCACCTGATTCAATCCGGGCTTTGAGTTCTTCCATATGATCAATATAAACTTTATCATGATCCAGGTACGGAAGGGTTTCACGAACTGCTGCATGCATTATTTTACCGGCAGGACTCAATTTTTCAATACCTCTTAAATCCGCAGCCTGGGCAGCGCACATCAACTCAAAGGAGAGTATATGGTTGGTATTCTCAACAATCTTCCTGGCTTTTCTTCCGGCAATCAGGCCAAAGCTGACGATATCCTGAAAGTCTGCCGTCGATGTGATAGACTGAATGGAAGCCGGAATGGCAAGAGTTCTGTTTTCCGCCAC
Source organism: Desulfobacula toluolica Tol2 (assembly GCF_000307105.1). Taxonomy (NCBI): domain Bacteria; kingdom Pseudomonadati; phylum Thermodesulfobacteriota; class Desulfobacteria; order Desulfobacterales; family Desulfobacteraceae; genus Desulfobacula; species Desulfobacula toluolica. The sequence goes on along the minus strand of NC_018645.1, from coordinate 2,120,693 downwards.
AAGAGAGGTTGTCATAAACTGACCGCCCATAAGCCCCATGCGAACCCCGGTATCTCCTTTACACAAGAAGGGAGGCAGACCTGTACTGTGATGTTCATCCATAAACCGGTCAATTCTCCGGTCACTGACAACACCCAAATTTATCATGGCGATTCCCAGGCAATCCATTGCAAATGAAATGGGCTGACCATGAAAATGTCCGTTATGAATAAAAGTATCCCATTCCGTAAATATCAAAGGATTGTCATTACTGGAATTCAGCTCTCTTAAAAGGACTTCCTCAGCATGGGCTACAGCTTCTTTTGTAGGACCTACAAACTGAGGAGTACAACGAATAGAGTAGGCATCTTCAACAGGGATATCCGCAACAGCAATGCCTTCATGTTTTTTGAGTACAGCCTGAAGTGTCAAAGAGAGTTCCTGTTCATCAATGGCCAAATCACTGCCGGTCAAAAGCTTGGTCAGATTCATGGCAGTTGCATATTGACCCGGATGATATTTTTGTGCATGAACTCTTACATCAAAAGGATTGATTCTTCCCATTAGAGTCTCAATGGCAAATGCGGCTATAATGTCAGAGTTTTTCAATGTATTCTTGGCTTCAGTAATAACGGTACAGGCAAGACCGACCATCCCGGAAGTACCATTAATAAGAGACAATCCTTCTTTGGCATTCAAGAACATAAGCTCTACACCTGCCGCTTCCATTGCTTCCTTACCCGGCATTACTTTTCCATTATATTTTGCTTTCCATTCACCAAAAGCAACACTTGCAATACAACCCAATGGACCAAGATCACCACTGGTTCCAAGAGATCCTTTTCTGGGGATAACCGGGAAAACGTGATTGTTAATCATATCCAGATAGATTCTCAGATTTTTTTCCTTAATACCGGAGAAACCGCGACAAAGAGAGTTTGCCCTGGCGATCATGAACTTTCTGACAAGCGTATCCTCAAAGGGCTCGCCAACCTGTGTGGTGACACTCCTGACAAGGTTTTTCTGAAAATCGTTATCTCTTTCTTTTGGCAGAAGATGGTCAACCAGACCGCCACAACTTGTATTTACGCCATAGATACACCGTTCTTCATTGGCCCATTTATCAACCAAATCCCTGCAATCACGAATCTTGGGCCAGTTTTTATCATCAATCTCAACTTTGATAGACAGATCAGTCCCGGCTTTCATAAGTTCTTCAAGTGTTAATGTGTAACCGTCAAGAATTAAAGTATTTTCTTTGATTGGCATGGTGTTCTCCTCTGTATATTAGTTTAATAACTTATAACACTCTGTAAAAAAATGACCACTTCAACTTAAAATTTTAAAAAACAGACTCTAAACCAATTTGTATGTTCCGTTTTGTTTCAATTAATCAAATCCACAAATCTTTGTCAAGCATTAATTTTAATTTTATAAGGAAATTTCTTATTTTCTTGTAACTATCGAAAGCATATATCCTAATTTTAACTTATTTTGTAAGCCTTTTTGTGATGTTTACCTTATTTTAATTTTAATATTGCTGCTGTTAACCCAAACAAATCAGACCACTTTCTTGACAAACTCCAAACATTCCAAATCCATCATTTTCATATCACTACCACAACTGTCCTCGTTATCCATTTTTTCATACAACCATCTATTTATCTTAATAATTTCAATGTTATTGAGACAAACAACAACCAATCCAATATATAGTTAATGATTTATATATTGGGATTAATTTTTCACTGGTTTGAATTTTTTTTGCTCTGCAGAATTGCACAGCTTAACGACCTGTCATAAAAAATCGTTCAATCCATGACAAATGGCCCTAAAAAATCAACAAAAAAAAACCGTCATGGAATCAAAAAAAAATTTTATTATATTATCTGTTTACAAAGGCTTAAATTGATTGTGAATTCATTGATTACAAATAGAAAATGGCTGGTATCGAACCGGTATTCATCCCTTTCTGGGATTTAAATACCGATACGACTTATAAAATTTTTTAATAACAAATTGTCAGGCAGATATTCGAGAGTACTCCAAACAAATTAAAACCGCTCAAATTTTTAATCGCCTGGTATTTACCGCTTGACGTTTTCCGGCAACGTATTTCATCTACACCCCGAAACATACGCCAAACGGCATGGATATTTTTGCAGTCAGACCGACTGCTGGTTCCTATCCTCAGCCAACGGTCATAATATGAACGACATCACCTTCATTTAATACCTCATCCATCCTCTCGCCATAGGGAAGATGTTTGATCATGTTGACAGCTACCCGGTATTCAATATCTATTTCATCCTTTTTGTCTAATAAAATTGTTTTGACGCTAGGGCCAAACTTACTTATCAAACCATTGACCAGATCCTGCAATGTATTCCCATTAAAAACAAAATCCAGCTTTTTCCGTTTTTTCATCAGTTTATAAAGAGCCGGTATCCCTTCAATTCTAAAATTTACCTTCATTAATATACTCCTTTCTTAAAATACAGAACATAATAAGCCCTAAATGAACTTTGACAAAAAGAGCCCTTTAGCGCTTAATTCATACAAAACTTCGCCCAACATACTGTAATAATAAAAGTTTCTTTTTTTGTTGTGGCAGACAAATATGCCATGTATGTTTTATATGAAAGTTTTCAAAAATCCAAACAGCGATTTTCAATCTTTGTTGTGGGCAAACCAAGGCGAAAGACCAGGTATGCCCGTGGCAGTTATACAAAAACAAAACCATCACAAATAACAGTTACTTTTCAGACAAATAATCTGTTAAAACGCTTTTAAGCTTACCCAGGCAGCCCGAATAAAAATGGTCACAATCTTCAATAATCTGATAACTCGGGGCAATCCGCCAACGATGGATATGATCTTGAACCAAGTCTGAAGGCGCGATTTCATCATTGCTACCGGTCACAATCAAGCCGGTAGAAGGCATTTTTTCAATATCATCAAAGCTCATAAATCCAACAGGCGGCGATACCATAACATGGTCTTCAATTTCACATCCTTTTGAAACCACCAGGGCATTCATTCTTGCTCCAAAAGAATATCCTGCAAGAGAAATCTTTTTGTAACCCTGTTCATTCAGCCAGGACATGACAGCCTTTACATCCTCCTGCTCCCCGTTTCCATCATCAAACATACCTGTGCTGTTACAGGTTCCCCTGAAGTTAAATCTAAGAGTTGTAAATCCTTTTTCAAAAAAAGATTCAGCAATGGTCATCACCACAGGATTATCCATATTCCCGCCATAAAGCGGATGAGGATGACAGATAATGACAGCCCTTTGATTATCTTTTTCTTGCAAAATGCTCTCGAGTTGAATATTTTTACAGTGAATCGTGACGTGTGATTTCATTTGAAAAATCCTGTTTTTATAAAAAATAATATCTCTTTGCTTGTAACCAAGCCTTTTTTTTTATAAATTATACCTTGCTTGATACAAGCTTTGATTATTTATAGAGGGTATTATTGAGAATATCAATTATTTTTAGAGATTTATAAATGAAGGGGCAACTCATGAAAATAAAGATCTGCCATAATTGTGGCGAAAAATTGAATAGCTTGACAGAAAAATGTCCAAAATGTGGCATCATTCCGAAAACATCCATCCCACCCGCTTTAATAGGAATTGCTGTTGTAATTATTTTACTGCTGATCGTGATTGCCGGATTAATTTTGTTATAGATACCATATTCAATCTGATTTCCCGACATCATGAAGCCGCTTCAAATCAAACAAAAAAAATTATAATATCAGAAACAAACCTGCACTGAATTTATTCTGATTAATGCCCAATCAGTTCGCCACAATGATAAGAAAAACAAAACTGGAATGAAGTATTGCTCTTCTTATCATAATTTACTTGTTGATCATTGTTTATTTTTTAATCATGACTTGCTTTTTGGCATTTTTCAATGATGCTTTGATAAAATCCCTGAATAATGGATGCGGATTTCCGGGTTTTGATTTGAATTCCGGATGAAACTGACACCCAAGATACCACGGATGATCTTTAAGTTCAACAATCTCAACCAATTCATGATCAGGCGAAGTGCCGCTTATGACAAGCCCTGCCTCATCTATCAGTCGGTCTTTATATTCATTGTTAAACTCATAACGATGACGGTGACGCTCTGAAATTTCCTCTTGTTTATAGGCTGCCATTGCAAACGTCTCTGGAACCAGTTTACAAGGATATGCTCCAAGACGCATTGTGCCGCCTTTATCAGACTTTTCATCACGTTTTTCAATCTGCTTTGTATGCTCGTCATACCATTCTTTCATAAGGTAAATCACAGGATAAGGAGTATAAGGATCAAACTCTTCACCATTGGCATCTTCAAGATTCAGCAGATTCCTTGCGATTTCAATAACTGCCATGTGCATCCCCAGACAAATCCCAAAATAGGGCACCTTATTCTCTCTTGCGTATTTTGCCGCTAAAATCTTGCCTTCAATCCCTCTTGTGCCAAATCCGCCCGGTACAAGAACCCCGTCGCTTGCGGAAAGAATTTGAACAACGTTGGCTTCCGTAAGTGTTGTAGAATCGACATATTGAAGATTAACCCTGGCATCATTTGATATTCCGCCGTGGGCAAGTGCTTCGTTGAGACTTTTATAACTTTCCGTCAAATCAACATATTTGCCAACAATAGCGATATTAACTGAAAATCTCGGATTTTTAAGTCTTTCAACCATTTCCCGCCATTCATCCAACTGCGGTGCCCTGGCCCAGATGTTCAGTTTCTTTAATATTGTATCACCAAGCCCTTCCTTATTATAGACCAGCGGGACTTCATAAATACAGTCCACATCCTTTGCCGTAAAAACCGCATCAGTATCCACATTACAAAAAAGTGCGATCTTGGCTTTAATTTCCCGGGACAGATAGCTTTCGGTTCTGCAAAGAAGAATATCCGGCTGAATGCCAATACTTCGAAGTTCTTTAACGCTGTGCTGCGTGGGTTTTGTTTTCACTTCGCAAGCAGTTTTAATATAAGGGACAAGGGTCAGATGAATATAAATAACATTGGATGCTCCTGCATCCGCCTTAAACTGCCGGATAGCCTCCAGAAAAGGCAAAGATTCAATATCCCCAATGGTGCCGCCGATCTCAACAATCACAACATCTGCATCATCAGATACCAGACAGATGCTCTGCTTGATCTCATCGGTAATATGGGGGATGACCTGCACCGTTCCGCCAAGATATTCCCCCTTGCGCTCCTTGGTAATTACCTGGTCATAAATTTTGCCGGTGGTAAAATTATTATTCTTACCCAATTTTGCATTGGTAAACCGCTCATAATGGCCCAAATCAAGATCTGTTTCCGCTCCATCATCAGTTACAAATACTTCACCATGCTGGAACGGATTCATCGTTCCGGGATCAACATTTATATAGGGATCAAGTTTTTGAATGGTAACCGTCAGGCCGCGGCTTTCAAGCAGCATTCCTATGGCAGCGGATGCGAGTCCTTTGCCTAAAGATGACAATACGCCTCCGGTAACAAAAATATACTTGGTGTTCTTAGCCATTATTCCTCGCTTGTTTAAAATATTTCATATAAAAGTCTTTGCAAACCAAACATAGACTTTCATGCTTTTTTGTGGTCAAACCCGAATGACCAGATTGTTGTAAAAAAAGGCCAAACCTGCCTATGGCAGTTATTCATATAGTTTTTTAAAGTTCTCTATGCGCCTGTCAAGATCGTCAACCTGTCTGGAATTCTCATCCAACGAATCAGGCTCATTTTTTGGATATAAACGCTTAATATGATCAATATCAAACAAAGAAAGAGAAAAGTTTGATTTCAAATCAATCTTGTTCACCTCAATCGTTGTAAACAATTGATTGTCCAAAAAAATATAAACCTGCTTTGGATACCAGGTTTTGCTAACCTGCTGCCAATTAATATAAAAAAATTCAACAATCCAGCCGTTTTTTTCAACCACATATTTTACGGGCAAAAAAGATTCTTTTTCTATCCAGAGCCCGGCAAAGGGGCTATCTTTTGTCAAGGGTCTGCCAATGACATAGCAAACGGTATCATTAAATCTTTGAAAAGATACTTTATCTATATCAATTCCTGCCAGAACAAGCTGCTTTAAAAGAGTTTCATGGTTCCGGTAAAGCAGAATATCCGTATACATATCAAGCAGCGGTTTATCATTGGAAATGATAACTCCATTCATCACTTTGATACATTCGAAATCAGATTCAACACTGAAACTTTTCATGGCATCTGAAATAATTTCAGATCTGAACCGGTTGGGATATCGATAAATCAGCCTTTCTTTTAATTGCTGAACACCTTTTTGCGTATCTTTGTAATTTAAAACCTTTTTGTTCTGATAAACTTCAATGCCGACCGGCTGTTTGATCTTTTTTACAACCAGATTCAGCAGGTGAGGCGTTTGGGGCACAAACGCTTCACCCACACCTGACAGCAGGATTAAAAACAGCACAAAAAAGCCTACAAAAAATCTTTTTTTCATAACCTGAGGGTCACAATATATATATTAAAATCAGACAAAAAGATTTTCAGGAAACAATGCACTATCTCCCAGTTGTTCTTCAATCCTGATTAGCTGGTTGTATTTGGCCACCCTGTCACTTCTGGACATGGACCCTGTTTTTATCTGCCCGGAATTTATACCAACTGCAAGATCTGCGATAAAAGAATCTTCGGTTTCTCCTGATCTATGGGAAACAACCGTTGTATAACCGGATTCTTTTGCCATCTGAATGGTATCCAGGGTTTCCGTAAGGGTTCCGATCTGGTTCAACTTTATCAGGATTGAATTGCCGATTCCCTTTTCAATTCCTTTTTTAAAGATATCCGGATTTGTCACAAAAATATCATCTCCAACGATCTGTATGGAATTTCCAAGCCTTTCGGTCATAAGTCCCCATGAATCCCAATCCCCTTCTGCAAGCCCGTCTTCTATGGAGTATAATGGATATTTTTCAATTAATTTTTCATAATAATCAATCAACTCCACAGCTGAAAGTTCACGGTCTTCCGACTGGAAAATATATTTGCCATCCCGATAAAATTCCGAAGCTGCTGCATCAAGGGCAATTCCTATATCCTTACCCGGCCTGTACCCGGCAGCTTCTATGGCATTGATAATATATTCCAATGCTTCTTCATTGGATTTAAGATTCGGAGCAAACCCGCCCTCGTCCCCGACAGCAGTTGAAAGGCCTTCACCCTTTAAAATTTTTGCCAGATGGTGAAAGGTTTCTGCTCCCATCCGGACTGCTTCGGTAATGGAATCAGCTCCAAAAGGAAGAATCATGAATTCTTGTATATCCAAATTATTCGGGGCATGAGCCCCTCCATTGATAACATTCATCATGGGAACTGGCAGCACTCTGGCATTAATACCGCCCAGATGCTGATACAAAGGAATCTCACAGGCTTGGGCTGCAGCCCTTGCCGCTGCCATGGATACGCCCAAAATGGCATTGGCACCAAGTCTTGACTTGTTTTCAGTACCGTCAATATCAATCATGGTTCTGTCAAGGCCAGCCTGATCCATGGCATCATACCCAATAATTTCAGGTGCAATAACCTCATTGACATTGGCAACCGCGTTTAAAACACCCTTGCCTAAAAACCGGCTTTCAGAGTTGTCCCGAAGTTCCAAAGCTTCCCTTGTGCCGGTTGAGGCACCGGATGGAACCGCTGCCCTGCCAGTTGCACCGCAGGCTAAAACAACATCCACTTCAACTGTTGGATTCCCTCTGGAATCAAGGATCTCCCTTGCCCTGACATCAATTAATTCCGTCATTTTGCTCCCCTATCCTAAAATTTATTTTTTTATTATGAGTTTTAAAAATTTCATGATTTTTTCCGCACCCATTAATAGCAATATCCCTTCTGACATTCAAGGGCTATTCTCAAATTCTTTACCATGATTTTTAACTGCTAAAACTTCTCAAGTCACCTGATTAAACTATCCCTATACGGGTGGCCGAAATTCTTATCAAGCCTCCTTTTTTTGATAACCAGTGAAAGTTATTTAACCTTCTGTCGTTTTATGATAATCAAAAAAAATGATAATCAAATCCAATGAGATCCATTGTCCCTTATGCAGAAGTAAAAATTTGAATTCATTTTTCAAAGACAAAAAAAGAATCTACCTGCGCTGTTTTTATTGCAAGCTGGTCTTTGTTCCAAAGCAATATTGGATTAATGCCGAAAATGAAAAAAAAAATTATGATTTGCATAAAAACGATGCAAATGATCAAGGCTATCGACAATTTCTGTCTCGATTAAGCACCCCGCTATTGGAAAAGGTAAATTCAAAACAACAAGGATTGGATTTTGGTTGCGGTCCGGGTCCAACCCTGTCGGTCATTTTAGAAGAGCAAGGCATTCAGACGAATCTTTATGATCCATTTTACCACAATGATCCTTCGGTGTTTTATAAAAAGTATGATTTCATTACTGCCACGGAAGTAGTGGAACATCTGCATGATCCATATACGGAATTTACCACCTTGTTCAAGATGTTAAAAAAAGGCGGATGGCTGGGGATTATGACCAAGCTTGTGATCAATAAAACCGCTTTCAGTCAATGGCATTATATTCGCGACATGACACATATCTGCTTTTATAGCCGGAGTACCTTTGAGTACATAGCGCAACGCTTCAATGCCGACCTCAACTTTATCTCAAAGGATGTGATATTGCTTAATAAAAAATAGGTATTTGACTTTAATATTGTTTTTGATCAAGGAAAGAAGCTTAAGCAAAATCAAAGGCCTTGTATAACAATAAAAAGGCCTTTGAAGTGAATAATTTAATTCTTAATCAAATGTTTTAAAACCAAGCCAGTATCAATTTCCTGCCATCATTGCTGCCACATCTTCCTCCGGGGTCGTTATGGGTTTAATATCAAATTTTTCAACAAGAGCATTGGCAATTCCCGAAGACAAAAAACCCGGAAGTGTGGGCCCCAGACGAATACCCTTAACACCTAACGACAGCAATGCCAAAAGAACCAGTACAGCCTTTTGTTCATACCAGGCAATATCGAATGAAATGGGAAGATCACTTATATCCTCAAGGCCAAAAGCCTTCTGAAGCTCCATGGCAATCACGGCAAGAGAGTAGCAATCATTGCACTGCCCTGCATCCAACACCCGTGGAATACCGCCGATATCCCCCAGATCAAGCTTTATATATTTATATTTTGCACAACCTGCAGTCAGGATAACGGCATCTTTTGGCAATGCTTTTGCAACTTGTGTGTAATACTCCCTGGTTTTATGTCTGCCATCGCAACCGCCCATGACAATAAAGCGCTTGATGGCACCCGATTTAACCGCTTCAATAATTTTATCCGCAAGGGCCATAACCTGGTTATGACCGAAACCGCCCGTAATCTGACCTGTTTCAAGCTCCTCGGGAGGATCGCAGGTTTTAGCCATCTTGATGATGGCGGAAAAATCTTTTTTTCCCCCTTCTTCTCTGTCTGGAATATGTGGAGCCCCGTCAAATCCGACAGCACCAGTTGTAAACAATTTATCCTTATAAGCCGCCTTTGTAGGCACAAGACAATTAGAGGTAAACAGCACCGGCCCATTGAATTTTGCCATTTCTTCTTTCTGGAGCCACCATGCATTGCCGTAATTACCAAAAAGATGAGAATATTGTTTTAATTTCGGATAATAATGAGCCGGCAGCATTTCACTATGGGTATACACATCAATCCCCTGGTCTTTGGTCTGTTCAAGCAGGTCTTCAAGATCCACCAGATCATGACCGGTGACCAGTATCCCCGGATTTTTACCCACACCAATGTTGACCTGCGTAATCTCAGGATTTCCATAAGCCGTGGTATTGGCGTCATCCAAAAGGGCCATGGTTTTTACACCCATTTCACCGGTTTTGAGAACAAGGGCAAACAGGTCATCTTGTGATTTGGTTTCATCCACCAAAGTTGCAAGAGCTTCCATCAAAAATTCAAATATTTCCCGGCAGGACTTTGTAATCTGATACGCATGTTCGGCATAGGCGGAAATCCCTTTCAATCCATATAAAACAAGGGCTTTTAACGAACGTTCGTCTTCATCTTCTATTTCAAGCCAGCCCCCGGCACCACTGTCGGCTTTGGCCAGAAGATCCTTGTCATCTGCCGGCACCCAAGTGGCACACTCGGGAACAGGCAAAGAAAAATTTGTACCGTTTTTTTGCTTATAAGCCTTTAAAAATTCATCTTTCAGGCGGTCCCTGATATCAATTCCTTTTTTTATAAACCCAATAAAATCTTCCCGGTCAAAATTGGCATTGGTAATGGTGGAAAAAAGCCCCTTATCAATAAAAAAACCGGCCTCATTATCGTAGATGCCGAATTCTTTTGCTTTCACTCCCCATACGGAAACACCTTTTAGCCCCCAGACAAACAAGTCCTGAAGATTTGCAACTTCAGCGGTTTTCCCGCACATCCCCTGTTTCATGGAGCATCCTGTATTTTTCATGGTCTCCTGGCATTGATGGCAAAACATGTTATCTCCTCCTTCTTTAAAAAATGTATTAAATAAAAACCAAGGTAACAACGGGTGTTAAATTTTAATGAAGATTCATTTTGTAAACCAACTATAAATATAAATTGAATATTGGCAGCATTGAGTCTTCGCACGGATGAAGAAGAGCCTAAATAATTTAAAATATTACAACAATCAGCCCTCAAAGTACATAAAAAAGAAATCCAGAATCAAACACAAATCATTAAGTAATAGAGACTACAAGGGCCGGGCAGTTGACCTTTACGGAATCATTTGTTAACCGTATGTGTGAAAGGTTTTTCTTAACCTTGACAAATAAAAACGACTCTTATATTTAGGGGAGTTGTGCCGATTTTACTTACATTTTAATAACTACCATGGGCAGACTTGTTATTTCAACTTGGTTTGCTCAAAACAAAACACGAAAGTCTTGATTTGAATTTTTAAAGACTTTCATAATAAAATATTAAGGAGTCTTGAATGAACATTTTATTTTTTGGACCAAACGGAAGTGGTAAAGGAACCCAGGGAGCTATCCTGAAAGACAAATACAATATTGCACACATTGAGTCCGGTGCCATTTTCCGTGAAAATATCAAAGGCGGAACAGACCTGGGTAAAAAAGCAAAAGAATATATCGACAAAGGAGATCTGGTTCCTGATGAAATTACCATCCCAATGGTTCTCGACAGAATAAAACAAGATGATTGCAAAGGCGGATGGCTTCTGGACGGTTTCCCAAGAAATAAAGTTCAGGCTGAAAAACTCCATGCATCCCTGGAAGAAGCCGGTATCAAACTCAATTATGTAATTGAAATGCTGCTTGACAAACAGATTGCAAAAAACAGAATCATGGGTCGTCGCCTTTGCGAAAATGATAACAATCACCCCAACAATATTTTCATTGATGCCATCAAACCGGATGGAGACAAATGCCGGGTTTGCGGCGGTGCATTAACCAAACGTGATGATGACCAGGATGAAGTTGCAATTGATAAACGTCATTCCATCTATTATGACACAGAAACAGGCACACTGGCGTCTTCTTACTATTTCAAAGATGTGGCGGCAAAAGACGATGCTGTAAAATACATAACACTGGCCGGAGAAAAAGCGCTTCCTGAAGTAACAGAAGAGTTGATCTCCAAACTCTAAAACCAGCTGATAAAATCTTATAAAAGAGAGCCTTCCCTCCTTACAACTTTAGGCGGAAAGGCTTTTTTTTCTTGCTTTTAATATGCGTATTTGTTAGATAGTCGGGTTATAAATATCTCGATATTTAAATACACTATGAAAGGGGCGATGTTTTTTGAAGGAAATTACAGTCACGGTTATTGATAATGATGTTGAAAGAGCGTTAAGGATATTAAAGAAAAAAATCCAGAACGATGGCCTCTTCAAACGTCTTAAAGTGAAAAAACATTTTGAGAAACCATGTCAATTTAGACGGCGTAAGATGCGAGAAGCAATGAGAAGACAGAGAATTGCTGCTTCACGCTCACGCAGAAGACCCAGGTAACAATTAAAATTCACCCGGTATAAATTATTTTCTTTAATACTTTATACCGGGTTTTTGTTTAAAAAAATGAAAAATAAAACTTCCCAAAATAATGCTTATCAAGCATGCCTCGATAAAATATACAAGCTTGGCCGTTTTGGCATCAAACTTGAACTGGACACCATATTAAATATTTTACAACGGCTGAACAATCCTCAAAAAAATTATCGTATAATTCATGTGGCTGGCACCAATGGCAAAGGCTCCACCGCCACATATATTGCATCAATTTTACAAAAAGCCGGGTTTAAAACAGGAATTTATACGTCACCGCATCTGGTTGATTTTAATGAGCGGATCGCCATAAACGGGGAACATATTTCAAATGACCAGGTTGTAAAAGCCTATGAAGCCGTCAATGCTGCAGATATCGGGGAAAGAAAAGCCACTTTTTTTGAGATTGCGACTGCAATGGGGTTTTATCACTTTTCAAAGGAAAATGTTGACTGGGCCGTAATTGAAACCGGAATGGGTGGAAGATTTGATGCCACCAACGTTATCACCCCACAGGTCAGCGTTATTACCAACCTGTCAATTGAACACACTGATTATCTGGGCAATACCATTCAAGATCTTGCAAAGGAAAAAGGCGGCATTATCAAACCGGACATACCGGTTGTCACCGGGGTTTTCCAGCCTTCAGGGCTTGACGTCCTCAAACAGATTGCAAACGAAAGATCATCTGAACTTTTTATTTATAAAAAAGATTTTTCAGCAAGAAAAGATCCAAATAAAAACACCTATACCTACACCGGGTTGAAGAACAGTTTCAATAAACTGATAAAGCCTTTGCCAGGGGATCACCAGAAAGAAAACTTAAGCCTTGCCCTTGCGGCGTGTGAGCTGGTTTTTGAAAAGTTAAAAACCAGTGATAAACGATACAATTTAAACCAAGCTCTTGTCTGTGAAGGACTTTCCATTGCCAAATGGCCGGGGCGACTTGAGCATGTCATGAAAAAACCCCTTGTCATTCTTGACGGGGCCCACAACCTTCACGCCGCAAAAGTACTTGGAAAATATTTATCGTCACACCTGGACGGCAGAAAACTGACACTGGTACTTGGCATCCTTGATGACAAGCCTTATGAAAAAATGCTTGAAAGTCTTGTACCCTGTGCCCAAAATTTTATCATCACAAAGGCAAAAATAGACAGAAGCCTTGAACCATCCGTTTTGAAACAAGCTGTCCAACGACTTACCCACAGCCCTGTCACAATCATTGAAGATGTAAAAGAGGCGGTTACCCATGCCATTAAAACTTCAAATGAAAACGACGCTGTGTGCATAGCCGGATCACTCTATGTGGCTGGTGAAGCAAAAGAAAAATTTAACCAAGCAAAGTTTAACCAGGAAAAGCTCAATCATGATCTTGACCATTAGCAAAGATTCAAGTATTATATGATGTTTGCGCTCGTAGCCCAGGGGATAAGGCGTCAGCCTCCGAAGCTGAAGATCGCTGGTTCGATTCCAGCCGGGCGCACCATACAACTTCCATGAACACACCCCTTAAAATAGGACTTATCAGCTATCGAAGCAACCCCCACTGCGGTGGCCAGGGGGTTTATATCCGTCACTTGAGCCATGCCCTTTGTGATCTCGGCCATGATGTTGAGGTTATTGCCGGACCACCTGATCCTCTGCTGAATACTAATTCACATAATACGTCAAGTAACACGTTAACCCTTACCATGCTTAAAACACTGGATCTTTATAACCCTGAAGACCTTTTCCGAACCCCTAGCCTGGACGAACTCAAAGATCCCATCAACCTGATTGAATGGCTTGATGTTTCCACCATGGGATACCCTGAGCCCCTGACCTTTGGGATGCGGGTTAAAAGGCACGTTAATGAGACAAAAAAACAATACGATATCATCCATGACAACCAATGCCTGTCTTATGGAATTTTGTCCCTGGCAAAAAGAATGCCTGTCACGGCAACGATTCACCACCCAATTACCTTAGATAGAAAGCTTGAGGTTCAAAGCACAACATCTTTTCTAAAAAAACTCAAGGTACTTCGCTGGTATTGGTTTATCAGCATGCAAAAACGGGTGGCAAGAAAACTGTCCCACATTATAACTGTTTCAGACAGCTCTAAAAAGGATATAGCAAAAGAATTCCATATTTCTGAATCAAAATTTAAAACCATCCCTATCGGCATTGATACAGAAAATTTTTATCCTTTGGAAACAATAAAAAAACAGCCCAATCGGATTATTGTTACCAATAGCGCAGACACTCCCTTAAAAGGGCTTTTTCATCTGCTTTTTGCCATAAAAGGCATTTTAAAAACCCGCCCAGTTAAGTTGGTTGTCATCGGTAATCCCCAAAAGGGAGGCGGCATTGAAACCCTGGTTAAAAAACTTGAGCTGGACAGGCATATCGAATTCACCGGCCGCATTGACAACGAACAATTTGTCAAAGAGTATGCCAAATCCTCTATTGCTGTCGTACCATCTTTATATGAAGGATTTGGACTGCCGGTGGGAGAAGCCATGGCCTGCCGGATTCCGGTAATCTGCACCACAGGAGGTGCATTACCAGAGGTTGCTGGAGATGCGGCAAAAATGGTTCCTCCTGGGGATGCAAAAGCATTGGAAACAGCCATTTTAGAACTGCTGGATGATCCATCTCAGCGCGAAACACTTGCCGAAAAAGGGTATCAACGAGTTTTAAAAGAATTTAACTGGGAAAAAACCGCTGTTAGAACCGTTGACACCTACAAAGAAATTATAAATGATTACCATTGATTTTAACAAACTTGATATTCATCCCAATGACCGGATACTGGATATTGGATGCGGTGAAGGCCGCCACACCATCGAGGCCTGCCGGCAACAAGGAACCCTCTGTGTTGGGGCTGATGTCGGATTTAAAACTCTTGTTGAGACTAAAAAAAAAATCGCCTTTCATCGGGCCCTGGATGATCTTTGCTGTAAAAGCGTTTATCTGTCCTGCATGGATGTGACCTGCCTGCCGTTTAAAAACAACTGCTTTGACACTGTCATCTGTTCAGAAGTTCTGGAGCATATCACGGATGATCAAAGTGCCATGTCCGAACTGGTCAGGATTTTAAAACCCGGAAAAATTCTGGCTGTCAGTGTTCCAAGATTTTTTCCGGAAAAACTTTGCTGGTTTTTATCGGATGAGTATGTAAACGCCGATATGGGTCATGTAAGAATTTATCAAAAACATTCGTTGATCAAGGAGATGGAAGCCTTTGGGGTCCGGCATATTGCCTCCCATTATGCCCACAGCATCCATGCCCCGTTCTGGTGGCTCAAATGCCTGATAGGACCCAACAGAACAGATTCTAAACTTGTCACCCTTTATCATGAGCTGCTTGTCTGGGATTTGATGAACAAACCGAAATTCACGGCATTTGTTGATAAATTACTCAATCCTGTCCTTGGAAAAAGTCTGGTTCTCTATTTTAAAAAAGCATAAGGTTTGATACCATACAATAATCATGGATGTCCGATTCAATCAATAACATTACGATAAGGGAGACCCACAATGGAACGACTGTTTATTTTTTTCCTGATTTTTCTTATCCTGCCCATCCTTCAATCCTGCGCCACAGTAGCCAACCCAACAATTAGAAAAGATCCGTTAATCGGAAAAATAATAAATGCCCAGACAGGTGAAGAAACGAATTTTAAATCTTTTATCAAGGATATCAGCGCTCATGATGTGATATACCTGTCTGAAAAACATGATAATCCTGCGCATCATCATATCCAGCATAAAGTGATCAATGCTTTGATTGAAAAGGGATTAAAACCCACCATTGGCTTTGAATTTTTTTCCATGGAAAACACACCGGATCTGCTCAATTTTGTTGATGCTGGAAAAGTGGCCCATTCAAACAAAATAGAAGCTATCATTGAAAAAGACCTGAGGAAAAAATTGAGCTGGGATACCCACTCAGATCAAATGTGGAAATTTTATTACGATCTCTTACAAATTGCCCAAAAAAAACACCTTCAAGTTGCTGGAATTGATCTGCCAAACACCTTAAAAAAAAGGATTACCAGAAAAGGCATCAACGGCATCACCCCCATTGAAAAAGATCTGATCTTCTCAACACAAATGGCGGATAAGACATACAAAGATTACATGTTCTCCATTTTCAAAAAGGTTCACTGCGGGATGAGTCACGGGACAATGCAATCAAGACTATATGATACATGGGTAGCAAGAAACGATAAAATGGCATTGTCAATCAAACGGCTTCATAAACATCGCAATGGACCCGTAATTATTATTATCGGTGGCGGACATACTGCCTATGGCCTGGGAGTGATCAACAGGGTTACGGCCATTGATAAAACAATACAGCAAATCAACATTGACTTAAAAGAAATCGATATAACACCGTCAAGGCTATCTGAATATATTCAGCCCCTGGATCTGGAAGGCTTTGAAAAAGTCCCGCCAGCAGATTATCTCTGGTTTACCCAGAGGGTCTCCTATGCAGACCCGTGTGAAGAATTTAAAAAATCTTTACAAAAAATGAAAAAACATTCTGAGAATTTCAAAAGAAATCACCCGCCAAAATGACACTGTTTTACATGGCAAAACCTGAAAAACATTTTATGCATCATTGCCGGAAAAGTTCTTGACCATTTGTTTTTATTAACTTATAAAAAATATTGAAAACTTTCGCTACCTGCGAAAGATAAGCTGAATCTCTATTTTTTTAAACAAAGACTTTAAGGAGGACACGAATGGCAAAAGTTGCAGTGTTTCATTACACAGAAAAAGCAAGAATCCCGGAACTGACCCCTGAACAAGCGGCAGGCTTTAAGGCAAGTATGGAAAAAAATCTTGCGGAAAATCCCGATGTCAAATTGGAAGGCATCTTTGTAAATTCTGACGGAATAGGGTTCGGCATTATCGATGCCCCGGATGCGGAAGCAGCCAGAAAGGTGGTGGAAGGCTCAGGAGCAGCTTATGATCTTATCACGGAAGTGCAAGAATTAAAGCTTTAAACAGATAACCTGAAAATCAAAAACATCATAAAAGGTCTGCTTTACACGACAAGCAGACCTTTTTTTCAATCCATAATAAATTCAAATTTATTCAGACAATCAAATCGGTGGGCCTACCCGAAAAGCAACTATCACAACTCGTTATCAAGAACTGCAAGACAGCATTGAACAACCGGGTCTGTTCCTGGCCCATTCAGGCCTTTTTGCTGCAAACATTTCCCTTCCAGGCTGCTCATCATAGGGCTTTCGCATCACATCCAGCAGTTCACGCACCATGGAAAAATCGCCATCCTCCGCCTTGTCAATAGCGGTCTGGGCAAGGTAATTTCTCAAAACATATTTGGGGTTTACCTGGTCCATTTGCTGTTTTTTATCTGCATTGGAAATCCGATTAAGGCCCAGCCTTTTCTGATAGACCGCAAGCCAGGCATTCAAACGAGCAATATAGTCCGGAGTAATCTGATCTGGATCATAAAAGGCATTCTCCAGAAAAGATGGGATTAAAGTTTTTGCCAATCCATCTTCAGTATCCAGATGTGACAGCCCCCTTAAAAAAATCGTGTAATCAGTTTCCGCCAATTGAAGAATCTTAAGCAGCTCTTTGATAATGGCAATATCCATATCAGGTTCAAAGTTTTGAAATCCCAATTTTTGTGTCATCATAGCGAGTTGGCCCTGCTGGACGTATGCCTGTGCCTCATCCAGAGCCTCTTGGAGCGATTCATGTCGCTTGACCATGGGAAAAACGGCATTGCCCAGCTGGGCCAGATTCCACAAAGCTATTTGGGGCTGATTTCCAAAGCAGTAGCGGCGACCGGCCAAATCAGTTGTGTTGGGAGTCCAGCCGGGATTATAGTCTTCCAGCCAGCCATAGGGACCATAATCAATGGTCAGACCCAGAATGGACATGTTATCCGTATTCATTACTCCGTGGACAAAACCCACACGCATCCAGTGAATGATCATGTCCATGGTTCTCATACAGACCTCCCTGAACCAACGTTCATAAACCGACTGTGACGTTGAAATCAGGTGGGGAAAATCCGTTTCAATTGTATAATCCACAAGACGCTTAAGAAGGCAGTTTTCCCCCCGGGCCACCAGAATCTGAAAATTGCCGAACCGAATAAAAGACGGTGCCATGCGGCAGACAACCGCCCCTTGCTCAAGCTTGGGGTGGCCGTCATAGAACATGTCCCGCTCAACTTCTTCACCTGTCAGGGTCAGACTCAGGGCTCGGGTAGTGGGAATTCCCAGGTGAAACATGGCCTCACTGCACAAAAATTCCCGGATGGATGATCTCAGCACGGCCAGTCCATCAGCAGTTCTTGAATAAGGCGTGGGACCTGCCCCTTTTAACTGCAGCACCCAACGTTCATTCCGCTGATTAATAATTTCTCCCAGATTAATGGCCCGTCCGTCTCCCAGTTGCCCTGCCCAGTTACCGAATTGATGCCCCCCGTAGCACATTGCAAAAGGGTCCATACCCGGCAGTAGATGATTTCCGGTAAAAACCCGGGTAAAAAGCTCTGACTGACAGGCCTCATCCGTTAAATCCATCAACTGAGCGGATTCAGAAGAAAACGCGACAAGACCGGGGGCTACAACCGGTTTGGGGTTCACCCGGGAATAACAAGCACCAGTCACCTGTCGTCTTGTATTATCCGTATTTGGATCACATGGCAGATTTCTTACAAACCGATTGTCAAAGATCAGATTTTCAAGGGTATTGGCTTTTCTTTCAAGTGTCATGGCATCCCCTTTTGTATTAAAAACTGTCAGGCTATGTTCTGCCAGATCAAAGTTATCTTAAGATGTACCTCACAATATAATCATTGATTTCCATAACAAAAGGCAGAGTTCTTTTTTTTAAAAAAATTGCCGGGATTCCCCCCAAAAAAAACTGGACTTGGATAATTCTGTTTGAATTATTCAAGGGTTGACATTCAAATATTTCGTTACAATACTATAAACAGTTTAACCTCAACTATCTTTAAATCCATGAACAAATAAGAGAGGTGACCATGACAAATCTTCATACCTGCAAAACCTGTGGCAAAGTGGCAAAAGACCAGGGACATTTATGCGATCCTGTTGAACTCAAAAAAGCATATACCTGTGAAGACTGCGGAGCGTCTTCTCTGGATGCCAGACATATCTGCAAACCCAGGCTGGGAAAAATCAGATATACCTGCAACGGATGCGGAAGGCTATCTGTCGAAGCCGACAAATTGTGTGATCCCAAAGAAATTCTGTAAGACTTGAAATCTATCTTTGAGAAACTGTGTTATCCTGAAAATTACGGCTTTCCCAGCAGAAGACTGCAGGGAAAGCCCCAACCAACCAAATTATTTGTCTTACCAAACCTCGGGATAGGCGACATCTACAAATTTTTGTTCCATTTTGAACTTATGGTTCCGTTCCATGGCAGCAAGATCAAGAAAAACCTTTTTTAATTGTTCGTCATCGCAATTTTCAGCAAGGGCCATATATTGTTTCATGGCGATTTCTTCATTTTTCATGGCAATACCAACCGCACTCTTAAGATCCATCTCCTCATTAACAACAGGCATTGCAATGGTTTCAGATACCTTGAAATCCTTTTCATAATCGAAAAAAGAAGTGTCCATTTTTTCTTCGTTTAACACACGGGTCAAAATTGTTTCATGTTTTCCTTCTTCCCTGGAAAATTGCTCAAATAATTCTTTTAGATATGCATCCTTGATCCTCTTAGCAACCTTTTCATAAAAATGTTTCGCCTCAATTTCACCTTTAATAGCATCTGAAATCACCTGTTTATATTTTTCTAAATCCATGGTTTATCTCCATAAGTTATCATAATATTTTAATAATGATTAAACTGATCAGGCTGTCATGAAATGCACAATTAGCCAAGACTACTTAAAGTATACAGTTATGAGTGGTTTAATAGAGCTATTTTGGGTTCTGCAGCAACCTGTATCATATCATGTTCAGAATTCCCAAAAAAAAACTTTAAAAATGAATAATTGCTCATTTCAATCAGCAATTATTTTACACAAATGGAAGTTTTATTCAAGAAGTATTTTCATGGATTTGTTTTTATGACGCTTGGCTGAACAGGTACGCTTTCTTGACGATACTGATTTACTGCTGCTGCAACCTTCAAGACGGGACAGCTTGATTTTCCGAATAACGGCCATGGCAGATCACTCTGCCACAACAAAACATGTTAAATAACAACAAATTCTATTGATAATGTTAGGGGATATATCCTGATCACAAAAAAAACGCGCTTCAGCTACCCTTGAATAAAGCAGAAAGAGCGCGCAATGGGTCAAAGATTATGGCTATGAGGAAAGCCCTGTTTTTCCCTTTTTTTTCTCTTGTTTATCCTTTTTCTTTTCCTTCATGGTTTTCTCCGGTTTCTTTTTAACGGCTTTTTTGGAATCTTTTCCCTTTGACATATATGCCTCCTTAATTGTATGGAAATCAGCCCAATGAGCATCTTCCAGTGCCTGTTATGTATTGATAAAACCTACGATTTTTAGCATCACACTTTTTTTAAGAAAACAATTTACTCTTCAGAAAGAGATGTGTCCTCATTTTTCTCGACAGCAGTTTTTTGTTTCTCCAACTTGCGTTGCCTTTTTTCTTCTTTTTTCTTTTTCTTTGCCAATTCTTTTTGGCGTTTTTCAAATGAATAGTTTGGTTTAAACATGGGCAAATCCTTATTAATACTTTATGTTTTACCTAAAAAAACTGCGACAAAAAAAGGACCATTAGGGGAACCTCTTTGTTATATTGCCGAAGCATCACTTGATACGTCGACTGGCAGTCTTGGTATTCAGACAAATCTGTTATGGACGAGCTGTCCTGCTTTTGCTGATCGCCAAAGAAAAAACACCGCTGTGTTGGTTTCTGCCTCGCCCGCCTGAAGCAGATTTTTTTCCTATAGGCATTGGTCGTGAAAAGCGTTTCCCCTTTTTTGCAGAAACAGCCCCTTTGGTATCCCAGGCAAAACCAGGAGTTTCCCTACAACTCATCTTTTTTCCCAGATTCCGCTCTATGAGTGAAATTATTTTGCGGTCTTCCTGACCGGCAAAAATAAATGCCTGACCGGTTCGTTCTGCCCGACCTGTACGCCCCGTACGGTGGGTGTATGTCTCTGCCGTGTCCGGTACATCATAGTTAATGACATGGGAAATCCCCTTCACATCAATACCCCGGGCAGCAATATCGGTGGCCACCAGAATCTTGAATGTACCATTTTTAAAACCGTTCAGTGCCTCCTGCCGTTTAACCTGGGAAAGATTGCCTTGAATTGAAGCTGCCTTATAGCCCGCTTTTTGCAATATCAGAGCCAGGCTCTTTGCCTTGTGTTTGGTTCTGGTAAAAACCAGTGTACTCTTCATTTCCTCTTTTTGAATAATTGTTTTAAGCAAAGAGGTCTTCTGTTCTTTTGCAACCTGAAAAAGGACATGGGAAATTGCGAGAACCGGCTGGGTATGATTGATTTGTACAGTTGCCGGATTTATCAATATATTTTCCGCCAAGTGACGGATTTCCTTAGGCATGGTGGCAGAAAAAACCAGAGATTGCCGTTTCGTGGGCAACTGCTTAATAATCCTGCGGATATCAGGTAGAAATCCTTTGTCAAACATATGGTCTGCCTCATCAAGCACCAGAGCTTCAACAGCTTTCAAAGAAAAAGCCCGGTCATTAAGGAGGTCCAGCAATCGACCCGGGCATGCAACAATAATTTCCACGCCGCTTCGGATCGCTTTGATCTGGGGATGCTTACCAACACCACCATAAATGGAAATACTCCGCAAACCGGTCTTTTGTGCCATTTTGCTGATATCTGCATGAATCTGTTCTGCCAACTCTCTTGTGGGTGCTACAATCAAAGCCCGCACTTTTTTTCTGGGACCATCCAGCAGTCGCTGAAGAAGGGGCAGCACAAAAGCTGCAGTCTTTCCAGTCCCGGTCTGGGCCAAACCAAGAATATCTCTGCCGTCAAGTATTGGAGGAATAGCCTCTTTCTGGATCGGGGTGGGAATTGTATAGCCGCAGGCTGAAATACCCGCTTCTATTTTAGGGTCAAACTTAAAACTTTTAAAACTCATTAATACTCCTATGTATTCCGTAATGATCTACCAGGTCATTTTCCTGGTTGGAAGATCTGCGGATTCATTAGAATCCGTTTATTATTTTTTTATTTAGTTTTATGAGAAATGATTGAATTGATTATACTGAGGCTGCCAAAGACAATCGGCAGATCACCGCTCGAGTTAAAAGCTGTAAAGACATGATAAGGATTTGCACTATAAAATGTCATCATCGTTTCTCCTGTTTATTGAATCAGCAGAAACTTCGGCGGCAACAAACGATGTTTTATAAAACAACGAGGTTAACGAGAAAAACTTTGAAGGAAAATTTGATTCTACCTAAATATAAAAATACAGTATACATGAATATGTGGGAATTGCAACAGAATAAAAAAAGCTCGAGCCTGACAAATGAACGATTCAATAATAATAACTTGAAAAATAACTTTTAGCGCTATTTCAAACTAAATCAAACCACAAACCACTGATATTACAACAACCAGCATAAAAAATCATACATCAGGACTGGAAAAAATCGTATTTCAAACCAAAATCCGAGGTGCATTCTGATTGGAGGATTACAGCACAAACAGATCGAACGATTATAAATTTCCTGGAAATTTATAATCGTTCTAAAAGGGAAATTGTTTTGCCTGCAATAGCATTGATATCATGAACATGATCAACAGCACCAATTTTTATTGCCTCTTTGGGCATCCCAAACACCACACTTGACTTTTCATCCTGGGCAATATTAATTGCACCTGCTTTTTTCATGTCCAGCATTCCGGCAGCGCCATCCTTGCCCATACCAGTCAGGATAATACCCAGCGCATTGGCTCCGGCATACCTGGCAACGGATTTAAACAAAACATCCACCGCAGGCCGCTGATAATGGACAAGAGGGCCTTTTTTAATCTCCACATAATACCTGGCACCGCTTCGTTTAAATATCATATGATAATTGCCCGGCGCAATCAGAACTCTTCCGTTTATAACGGTATCACCATTTTTTGCTTCAACAACGTTCATCTGACACAACTCATCCAGCCTCTCGGCAAATGATGTTGTAAAACGGGCAGGCATGTGCTGTACCACCACAATCCCGGGAAAATTTTGCGGCAGCCGGGTCAACACCTTTTTGATGGCTTCCGTGCCCCCGGTGGAAGCACCAATTGCAACAATTTTATTGGTCGTAACAGAAAGAGCCTTTGATTCAATGGCACCCAAAGGCGCATTCTCTGTTTTCTTTGCAGTCGATGGCAGCACTCTTACCCTGCTGATCGCCCTGATTTTTTCGGCAAGCTGCAGGCTCATATCACCTACGGAATAAGCGGCACTAGGTTTTGATATAACTTCAAGAGCCCCCAGAGAAAGTGCTTCAAAAGCAAGTTTGCTTCCCTTGGTCGTTAATGAACTTACTATAATAACAGGAAGAGGATAATACTTCATCAATTTCCTTAAAAAAGTTATGCCGTCCATGCGGGGCATCTCAATATCAAGGGTAATCACATCCGGTTTCAGTTTTACTATTTTATCCCGTGCAACATAGGGATCAGGTGCTGTTCCTATAACAGTGATCCCTTTTTGTTTAGACAATTGCTCAGAAAATACCTTTCTAACAACAGCAGAATCATCTACAATCAGTACTTTTATGTCATGGAGCATATATAATTCTCCTGGTATGTCAATCAGTCCAGTGAGACATGAATTGCCATCATTGATGGAGTGGTCTCTACTATAGTAAACAATTCGGACTTCGGAATTTCAGATTCATCAATCACTTTTGGTATATTCAATTCAAAAGGAACTTTTGAATCTACTCTACTCAATGTATTGCCGCAGATCATGTTCAAAGTTTCCGTCAATGTACCTAAAAGATGTTCTTTCTCAAGGCTATCACGGGATTCCCCCATAAAATTTTCAGTCATGTCAACCAGAAGATTTTTGGGAATCACAAGAACAAAATGTCCGGAAAAATCACCGGAAAAATTCAGACGGCAGGCCATACTATGTTTATACTTATCCATTCCGCTTTGAATAAATGTTGATTCTTCAGGAAATTCAACAGGCAAATAAAACATGGTCTCCATTACTTCAGAAATCGAAGTCGTCATCGCTGTCATCAAAATCTTCATCATAGCTAATTTCTCCAAGGATATCAGTTAGTAAATCCCTTATTGTTTCAGGTGTAAAGGGCTTGGTGATATATCCGGCTGCACCGCAGTCCATAAACTCTTTAATTTTTGTTTCATTGCCCTCAGTGGAAATAACAACAACCGGAATATCCTTTAAAAGGTCATCTTGTTTAATTGTTTTAATAAATTCCATGCCGTTCATGACCGGCATATTGTAATCGGTTATTACAATATCAATCCAGTCGTTTTTCATAAGCTCAAGCGCATCTTTCCCGTTGGCGGCTTCATGAAATTCAGAATTTACATAGCCGGCAGCCTTAAAGGTTCTTTTTATCACAGAACGCATGGGCAATGAATCATCCACTATAAGTATTGAGTATGACATTGTTTTTTTCCTATTATCCAGTGTTAAACAATCTGTAACAATTCTTCAACTTCCTGCATGTTAAAGCCAAATTCTGCAATAATCATGGCTATATCATCCGCTGAGATCCCCAGTTCCTTCATGGCCTGATTTTTAAACCGGTATGCAAGCCCATCCGATCCCACACCTATTCCCAGCATCATACACAGGCAGTCGGCAAGATAAACAGCGGCAATTTCCTTGTCTTTTATCATGGTTTCATCAGCCAGGTGATGATGCCGGATGATTTTAACCATTTTAGGACTGAAATTCCACATTTTTGCGATCATGGCCCCCAGCTCGGCATGATCAATACCCAGTATCTTTTTTTCAGCTTCTCTAAAACTGAAATTTTTGTTTTTCAGAAGATTTTGAATTTTTTCTGCAGAACGGCTTACATACTTTTCCAGAATAATTTTTCCGATATCCTTTATCAGGGCCGACGTAAATATCATGCTTTTGTTTTCCAAAGACAATTTAACGGCTATCTGCTTTGCAAGAACAGCAGAAGCAACAGAATATTTCCAGATATCCCCATTTTCCAATCCATATCCTTCCTGTTTCCCGGAAAGACTTTCTGCCCCGGATTTCATTACAACAAGTTCAATCACTTGATCCGTACCCAGCATATTAACAGCATCTTTGATGGATTCCGCCGGATTTTTAAGACCGAAAAACGCTGAATTGCAAATTTTTAACACACTGGCCGTTATAATAGGGTCATATTGAATTACATTGGCAATATCTTCCATTGAGCTGTCAGGATTATCCACAACAGCCAGAAGCTGATTAGCAACAGCTGGAATCGGTTTTAAATTTTTGATCTCTTTTAATAATTCCTGGATTGAATTCATATTTTCACCTCCTTTGAGCCGGAGGTTTTTACATATATGTCGCCGGTTGCGATTTCAATCCTGACGGTACGGTTTACATTCCCGCCAACATCCTGCTTGTTGATCATGACTTTGTTTTTAAAAAACATTTTTTTCAATGCCATATAATTTCTTTTGCCAATATTAAAAAATCCGTTCTGATCAAGAATTTCCGCTCCTCCTGCAACATATATTTTCATGCGCTGTTTAACCCCACCCAGCTTATAAGCAAATTTAAACAGCCTGGGTATTCCTGTATCAGCAAACATATAAGGTCTGGCAGCAGCTTTTTTTTCATCAATGGAAGACTCCGGTAGCATATAATGCAAAATACCTCCAACTTTAGCAACAGGATCATATATGACAAGACCTATACAGGAACCAAGAGAATAAGTAATGATAGAATCAGATCTGCTATTGCTAACTTTCATATCAGCTACACCAACAATCGTTTTCACATAGAGGCCCTTTCGTTTTTTTATTGCTTAAAACTTAACCTGGACAAGTCGAAACCAAATAAGCTTTCTGATTTTATTGCTCAAATAACACGAAAATCAGAGATAAAAACCTAAGTTGCATAATGAAAATTCCTCTGGCTTATATTATCTGGCATGTGACACAAGGCTGAAAATACCATGAATATCGAGAATAAGCCCTACCCGCCCGTCAGCCAGGATAGCTCCGCCGGCAAGTCCTTCAACATCCTCAAGATTGGTGCCGAGACTTTTGATTACATATTCGTCTTTGCCCAGAAGTTCATCAATCAGCAATGCTCTTTTTTCTTCTTTTGACTCAACAACAACAACAAGACCGTCCCAGACGATTTTTTTTTGACTGCTGCTGTTGTAAATTTCATTCAAACGGATCAAGGGAATCAAATTACCTCTGTCCTTGACCATTTCGCCTTTCCCCCTGACGGTAAAATAATCTTCTTTCTCCGGTTTAAAAGCTTTTTGTATGGCTATTGTGGGAATGACATATCTTTCATCATCAACCCTTACCAGCATTCCGTCAATAATGGCAAGCGTAAGCGGCAAGCTGATGGTAAATTTAGTTCCAGCACCTTTTGATGATTCAATATGCAACTGTCCCCTGAATTTTTCAATTCCATCTTTGACCACATCCATGCCAACCCCTCTGCCGGAGACATCAGTGATCTGCTTTGCAGTAGAAAATCCGGGCTGAAGGATGAGATCATAGATCTGGGCATCCGTCATCTGTTCATTGCCTGTAATAAGCCCCGTGCTTTTAGCCTTTTCAAGTATCCCGTCCTTGTCAAGCCCTTTGCCGTCATCTTCGATTTCAATAATGATATGCCCGCCTTTATGATAAGCCCTCAAAACAATCTGACCCTGGGAAGACTTTCCAAGTTTAAGACGATCTGTTTTTGCTTCAATACCGTGATCAACAGAGTTTCTGATCATATGTACCATGGGTTCATACAACGCATCCACAACATTTCTGTCGATCTCTGTTTCTTCACCAACCATATTTAAAGCCACATCTTTGCCTGATTTCCGAGACAAATCCCTGACAAGGCGTATCATTTTCATAAAAGTGGCTTTAATCGGAATCATTCTCATGGACATGGCAATATTCTGCATATTGCTTACAATCAAACCAAGCTGTGCAACATTCTGGCTCAATGACGGATCATTTGACGTTTTCTGTTTGAGCATTGACTGGGCAATGACAAGCTCTCCTGCATAATCCACAAGATCATCCAGTTTTTGAGTACTCACTTTAACCTGGGAGACCACCTGTTTTTTGGACAAATTTTGTTCCATCAGGGCAGAGGCAACCTGCTTAGGGGCAGCCTTTTTTTCTTCAACCAGTATTTCCCCGAGTTTTTTCTCGGGAAATTCCTGTTGATTCTCAAGGGATTGATCAAGACTTTCCTTGTTAAGAACACCTTTTCTGACAAGAATCTCCCCCAGAGGTTCTTTGCCGCCTTTTGTCAGGGTAGTCTGAAGATTTTGGAGTTTGTCACGCAAATGGTTAATGTTAATATCATCATCAGACTGCTTGAATCCTGTGGAAGTACCTTGTTTTACCCTTTCTAGGAGATTTTTCAAGGCATCTACTGATTCCAATATGGCATCTGTTGCCGTATTATTAATCACAAAATCTCCGCTGCGGGCACTGTCCAGAAGATTTTCCGTGGTGTGGGAAAGCTTATTGATTTTTGTCAGGGACAAAAAGCCGGATACGCCTTTAATGGTATGAAACGGACGGAAGATATCATTGATAATATCCTTATTGGTCGGGTCCTGCTCCAGATCAATTAAACTGACTTCAATTGTATCAAGGTTTTCCTCAGCTTCAGATACGAAATCTATAAGAATTTCCATATCATCGTCTGATATTTTTTCCGGTTCTGTCTGGATCACAGGTTCAGGCTTTTCTTCAATCGCTATAATCTTTTCAGGTTCCTGCTCTTCCTCTGTAACCAAAATTTCTTCCGATTCCGGCTCTTCTATTACCGCTGCAGTTTCTTCTAATTCAGGGTCTTCCTCAATTTCCTCAGTCTCTTTGACTTCTTGTTCTTTATCGAACTTGACATTTAACAATGCCAGAACATCAGAATAATCAAACGCAAACACCTTCCCTCTTTTCAAATGGCTTAAGACGGATTTGAGCAGCAAAAGGCCTTCTTCAATGGGTTTTGTATCATGAACATCTTCCAGGGTCATGTATTCCACATACCTTTTGCAGGCAACCGAGACTTCATTCAAGATAACAATTTTTTTTTGTTTTGAAACCGCAATAAGCTCATCCAGTATATTAAGCATCAACCCAAGGTCAGGAATTTCTCCGGGACAATAACCGCTGATCAGATCAGCGAATTGTTTCAAATTTTCTTCTATTCGATCCAAAACCTGCGCATCTGCTATTTCATCAGATGAACTATTTTCAGTATGATCCAAAACCTGATCATTTTTGTCAGGAACGGATATGGGCGATGAAAGTCCGGATATCACTTCACCCAGAGCAGTCATTTTTTTTTCAACATCCCCGGTATTATTTTTTAAAACAGCCGTTATAATTTTTCTTGCCTTTAAAACCTCTTTTGCTTTGGCATCCAAAGACAGTTCCGTACATTTCCCATGAATTTGTTTCAAAATCGGCAACAAACCGGATAAGCTTTCCGGCTCTTCTTCTGGATTTGCCAGGACAAAATCACAGGAAAGTTTTTCAACTAAATCTTCAATGATTTTATAAGTCATAATAATTCCAATGTCTAAGATTAAAAGTCTCCAAAACCATCATCACCATAAAATAGATAACCTGCTTACTTGAAAATTTGGCGGTTTTCATTTTTTTTAGTAATTTCTTCAGATTTGGCACAGATATCGAAAAAAAGGGATGTCACAGTAAATTTTTGTTTAAAACCAGTTAGCCCAGATTTATTTGTTTTTTGTTCTCTAATTTCAAAAGCAATTTTCTCAAACCTCATTAGAAACTCACAACATTTTTTGTTATAGCCCAGCTGCTGCCCAAATCAAAAAAAACACCGGAACATGTTTGATGTTCAGATCAATTTCAATGGGACTTAGCGTACAACATATATTACTACAAAACAATTTAAATTTCATCGGGCAGGATAATTTTAAACAGGGTCTCTTTTTCCTTTATGGACGTCACATGAATGGAGCCGCTATGCTGTTTGATAATAGAATTTGAAATATACAGTCCAAATCCCGTTCCTTTTGTACTTTTTGAGGAAAAAAACAGGTTAAATATTTTTTCTTTTGTTTGACTGTCCATACCACAGCCATTATCATGAATTTGAATCACCAATTGATCTTTTTTTTTTAATATTTCAAACTCAATGGCATGATCTTTTTTCTGCATATCAGACCGGCAGGCATCAATGGCATTATCCAGGATATTGACCAGGGCGGCCATGATAAATTCCTCATCCACGAAAATAGTTTCAGGGCAATGAGTATCATTGCAATTAAAGATTATATTTGTTCCTTTCAGTTTTAATTCCATCATTTTTTTAATCTGACGGACAAACCCTTTGGTCTCAATGAGGCTTCTGTTAAGCTTTCTTTCCTTGGAATACAATAAAACATCCATGATCATCTTTTTTATCCGGTCAACTGACTGCCCCAGCAAGTCCATTCCTTCTTCAATTGTTTTATTGTTGTTGTTTTTCAGGCCGGACCGAGCCACATAAATTCCACCGTCAAGATTGGTTAACAATCCCTTGATATTGTGAGAGATGGTTCCCATCATAAGCCCCAGGCCAGACAAATGATCGGCCAGCTTTGATTTTTCCAGGATGAGAAGTTCAAGTTTTTGAGTGTATTCCAAAAGCTTTTGACCTGAGACAATTTTTTCAACAGCTTTTTCAACGGCAATTTCAAGAATATCCACATTTACAGGCTTGGTGATAAAATCCATGGCCTCGTGCTTGAGGCTGCGAATGGTCAAATCCATATCGCCGTGCCCGGTGATCATCAACACTTCGGTTGCAGGATTTTCCCTTTTAATCTGTCTTAACAATTCAATACCATCCATAACCGGCATTTTAATATCTGTAATAACTATCTGCGGTCTTTTGGACTTGAATATCTCAAATGCCTTTTCGCCATTTTCTGCAAGCAATACCGTATATCCGATATCCATTAATGCAATTTCAAGAACGTCCCTGATATCTTCTTCATCATCAACAACCAATATGGACACCTGACTTTTATCAATCATATTTCCTCAACTTTTATGGCTTTCATACACGATATCATCTCCATCTCCGTCCGGCACGGGAAAAGAGATAATAAAAACCGCACCTTTGTTCTTCCCCGGCTCTGCCTGGATTGTGCCGGAACACTCTTTGATAATACCATAACTTATGGACAACCCCAAACCCGTTCCCTTTCCCACTTCCTTGGTGGTGAAAAAAGGCTCGAACAGCTTGTCAGCCGCCTCTTTTTGAATTCCGATACCCGTGTCACGTATTTCAATGACAACCCTGTTATCCCGTATTTTGGTTATAATGGTAATTTTGTCGGTATCCCCCGGCCTTGTGCCCTGTTTTTCCCATTTTTCTTCTATGGCATCTTTTGCATTCATCACAAGATTAATAAAAACCTGTTCAAGTCTGTCGGGATTAGCCTGTATTTCCGGCAATGCATCGTTTTTATCCCAGATAACATCAATACCGTGAATTTTAAGTTGCTGGTTAAACATTTCAAATGTTCTTTGAAGCACCTTGTTTATGTTTGTTCTGACAAGTTTGATTTCAGTTTTTCTTGCAAACTGCCGCATATGGTGAATAATTTTTTCAGCCCGGTCCACATTGCTGTCAATTTTTGAAATCAGCTTGTTAAAAATCTCTTTTTCAATTATTTCATTTTTCCGCATTTTTTTCATACAAAAACTGCTGGAAGATTTAATCACCGACAATGGCTGATTCAATTCATGGGCAATCCCGGTGGACATTTCACCCAGGGTGGCCATTTTGCTTGCATGCATCAGGTGCTGTTCGGTTTCAAGACGCTGAGTAATATCATTAATGGTGACAAGCAGCACTTTTTGGCCCGAATAGTTAGAAGGCGAAACCCACATGTCAACATAGATGAACCGGTTATTTTGAACCAGGTGTTTCACCTTGTTTATCTCCCGGCCCGACCTCATTTTTTTAACCAATTCGGCTGCCTGAGATTCCACAAAAAACTCGGAAAACAATTTGTTTAACAATATGCTTCTGGAATACCCGTAAACTTCAACTGCTTTAATATTACAGTCAAGGATGGCAAATGTCTGGATATCGACGACAAAAACGGGATTTGAAATATTGTTAAATATTGCATGATACTTTTCCTCAGATCTCTTGAGCTCTTTTTCCAGACGTCGTCTTGGGGTGATATCAATACTCATCTCCATTGCGGCAACAACGTTTCCTTCAGTATCAGTTACAGGGGATGTAATAAATATCCAATGATTTTTTTCACCGTCCTTAGCCATGCCTTCTGCTTCACCATAATGTGATTTTCCATCCAGAAAAGTTTTTTCAACCGGACAATCAGGGCATTTTTCTTCCAGACCTTTATAAGCATAATAACAGCAGGAACCAGGCTTTGGATCAAACCTGTCTTTGAAAACCTTATTCCACCTTAACAACCGGTAATTTTTATCCTGGACCGTTATCATGCACGGTGCCGTGTCAAAAAGTGACTGGTATTCGTTTTTCTGTTTTTTAAGTTCAGCCTGGTTAAGGCCTATCTGGGCACCCATTTTTTTTATGGCTGTGCCAAGAAGCCCGATTTCATAATCATTTCCTATATCAATATCTTCATCATATTTACCTTCAGCAATCTTCCTTGTCCCCTCAATAAGCTTGATAATCGGCTTTTTTACAAATTGCAAAATGGAAAAAAAGAGAATCACGGATATAATTAAAATTGTTGAAAGTGCGAGGCTTATGATCCCTTTTTCAATTTTCGACATCTGGCGGTCTTGCTGTTCAAGAGAAACGACCACATCAAGGGAGCCCAGTATCTGTTGATGCTCAGGATGAAAATGGCACTCTGTAGCGCAGCCTGGCTCATTGCAGATAGGCTGGACAATGCCCAAAAGCCTGTGGCCTTTTTCGGATCGAAAAAATCGCGTCCTTTGCTGCAATCCGATCTGATCCGGCGGCGGGTCCTGTTTATGGCAGATATCACAGGCCACTTCCTTGATATCAACCATTTTATCAATTTCGTCTTCCTGGTTGGTAAATTTTATCTTACCCTCTTTATTGTATATCCTTATATTTTCTATTTCCGGCTGGGTGGCGATATTATTAATAATCTGGGTAATGTCATCCCTTGAATTGAGCATCATAGCGTAATGGGTGCCGAGTTTAATGGAATTGGCAAGCCTGTCCGTACTGGCTATCAGATTTTTTATAATCTGGGTCCGGATATTATTAATATTAAAGTATGCCCAGGCAGATATGGAAAGAATAACGGTCAGTCCGACAATAATGATCAGCTTTGAAACAAGGCTGTGCCTTAAATATTGGGTAAAATTACTCATATCATACAGCTTTTTTTTGCAAAAGCTCCTGTATGGGAAAGATTTAAATCCAGCCGGGTATCCTCTTTTCTTTTTCCCATGGCAAGCCCTAAAAACTGCGGAAGGAAAAAAACTGGAATTTCAAGATTTTTCCCTTGTTGTTGAGATATTTTTTTTTGATAGCCTTCAAGGTTCATCTGGCACATGGGGCAGACGGTTAATATCGCATCCGCCCCTTTTGCAGCCTGCAAAATTTTTCCCACCAGTGCCAATCCTGCTTCAGGCTTTGTACTGGTATTGGAAGCGCCGCAACATTGACCACCCATGTCCCATTCAAAAATTTGCGCCCCGGTTGCCCGTATCAATGCATCCATGGAATGGGGATCTTCTGGATCATCAAAAACATTAAATGGCCGCAAACACTGGCATCCGTAATAAGGCGCAATACTCAGACCCGACATTTTTTGTTGAGCTGCCAGCTTGATTTTTTTGATATCCACATCATTTGCCAGGACATCCAGCAGGTGCCGGACGTTTACATCTCCATTTAAAACAAGATCTTCTTCGGCAAGCACCATATTAATTTGCCCCAGCAAATTCTTGTCTTTTTTTATCTGTTCTTCGGTTTTTTTCAAATTCAGATAGCAGGCGCTGCAGGGCACCAGAATCTGTTTAGATCTGTTCATTTTTTCAGCAAGGGCCAGATTCCTTGCCGGAAGCACATAGGACAACAGCTGGCTTACGGACTCGGCTGCCGTGGCCCCGCAGCAGGTCCAATCCTCAATTTCCTCCAATTGTGCGTCCATAGCCTGCATTAATGCTTTAGTGGAAATATGATATTCAACAGAGGTGCCTTCCAATGAACAGCCAGGATAATATAAGTATTTCATCTCATCCCTCCAGTTGTGCTGTTTTTTCAAACAATGCCGTTAATTTTCCCTTGCCTCCAAAAGAAAAGTCAGGCCGGATCTTACCCTTAGCCAGCAGCCTTGTCCCTAAAGCCGCATAGCCCAACGGAAGTAGGGGGTTTTTCATTGACATAAAATAGTGGGTCATAAACTCCATCTCCTTGACCCTGCCATGTTTTTTAACACTGTCTAAAAAAGCTTCATAAAAAAGAGACGAGCGCCGGAACCGCTTTAATTTTAATTTTAACGCCGCCTGTTTCAACAGGCTCATGGCAGCAGTCAACTCAAGCCCCCTTGGGCATCTCAAGGTGCAATAATAGCAGGATGAACACATGATAAAAGATTTGCTTGAAAAAATTACGTCAGCATGATCCGTCAGCAGCAAACGCCACATATGCCTGGGAGTCATGTCCATAAATTTTGTGTTCGGGCAGGACGCAGTACAGGTTCCGCATTGAATGCATGTCTGGATCATCTCCTTGATCGGCCCGATATGTGTCAACAACAGTTCATTATTTTCCTGGCCCATACCCTTTCCCCTTTTTTTAGTGTTTAATTCCTGCATTACCTGATATTTTATCCGGCAGTTCACTGAAATTTTCATCCGGCAACTTAACAATTGCCCAGGATATTACGATAATATCACAACAATGCCATATCAATGACATCCAGCATCTGCCTGGCGTCAAACCCCTCCAGGACTGCCGAACCGCTTGGACAAACTGCCGCGCATACACCACATCCCTGGCAGGCACCAGGATCAATACCTATTTTTTCCTCCAAAACATCAACAAACCTTGCACCATAGGGACAGGTATCCACACACATTTCACACATGCTGCAGGTTGCCGCACGGGTTGTAGCAACTGTTTTCCCGGATACCAGACGCTCATGAGAGAGAATTCGCATGGCCCTTACTGCACAGGCCTGGGCTGAAGAAATTGCTTCTTCAATGGTACAAGGTTTTAATGACAAGCCACAGGAAAAAACCCTGTAATTCATGCTGTCCACAGGCCTGAATTTTGGATCGGCTTCCTTGAAAAAATAAAATTCATCTCTTGTTGCGCCATATTGATCTGCCAGTACCTTTGGAAGATCCGGCAAAATACCAGTGGCATGAATCACGCAATCAGCCTGGATTTCAACCGGCATATCCAGCAGGATATCACGGGCTTTGACAAGACACCCGCTTTTATTTGTTTGTGTCACAGGCTTGTTTTCAGGATCATACTGA
The DNA here is from genome assembly GCF_000307105.1 of Desulfobacula toluolica Tol2. Taxonomy (NCBI): domain Bacteria; kingdom Pseudomonadati; phylum Thermodesulfobacteriota; class Desulfobacteria; order Desulfobacterales; family Desulfobacteraceae; genus Desulfobacula; species Desulfobacula toluolica. The sequence continues at coordinate 2,085,969 of NC_018645.1, read as the reverse complement.
AAAAAAACCACCCCAATATTTTTTGCCCGGGTATAATATTCTTCAAAAAATCCATAACTCATCATATCTCTGTAAAAAATAAAGACCTGGACATCAGGATTCTTTTCTTTGAGAAAAAGCGCATTTTTCAAGGCCCTGATACAACAGACCCTGGAGCAGTAATTTTGCTTTTCATCCCTTGTTCCGGAACACTGTATCATCACAACACTGTCCAGATTTTCAGGATCAATTTCCCGGTCGTGAACAGCGATTTCAAATTCTTTCTGGGTCAACACATTTTTTGACGGGTCGTTAGACATCAAATCAAGTGGGGCCTGGTTTCCCCCTGTGGCAAGAATGGTCACCCCGTGAAAAATCGTTTCACTGCGGTCATCGTCTTTGTTTAAAACAGTGGAAAATTCTCCGGCCCTCCCTCTATAATCGTTAACAGCAAAACCGTTAACACCAGAACCTTCAATATTTGTTTGTTTATGAATCGTAACATGATCATGGGATTCAAGCTGTTTGACTTTTTCAGCCAGATACGCCTGAATATCCAGACCGTCAACAGTCTTATCCATCCACAACAGATTCCCGCCAAGGGTATCGTTTTTTTCAACCAGGTCGACATGATACCCGCAATCTGCAATTGACAATGCCGCTGTGATACCTGCAATACCACCGCCAATCACCAGGGCATTTTGATTGGATTCAACTTCCTCAACCGGCACGGGATTTTTAAACCTGGCCCTTGATATCAAAACTTTCAACTCTCTTTCAAGACATTGTGTTGTCTTGCGAACTTGAGAATTTAAATTCCGATTTAAAACAGGAACCATATCCAGAGTTTCAACAAGGCTTGGGTGAAGTTTTGACATTTTACCAATTTCCCTGATCTTTTGTTTTTGAATACAAGGAAGGCATGCTCCCAGAACAAGCCTGTTAGAATGAATTTTTTCGATCTTGTCCGCCAAGGCTGCCTTTCCTTCATCCATGCACAGCTTATCCATTATTTCAACGGCATCCATTTCAGGAATTTGCTCCAGGCTGGCTTTCAGAGTTTCAATGTCAAGCTTTTGAGAAAATGCAGTATTGCAAGAACACAGCACCGTTAAAATTCTTGGATTTTCCCTTGCCAGAATCGCTGGTTCATCTGCCTGTATTTCATGTGTTATCCGCCGCCCTGCACCGTGCATGATTTTGCATGCCCCAAAGGCTGCTGCCGATGCACAGGTGACTGATTCGCCGATATCCTTTAACCCGCAAAGAGATCCGCCGGATAAAATTCCCGGCCTTGATGTCTCAACCATTGAAAAAGGCAGGGTTTCAACAAATCCCCATGTGTTTGTTTCAATGTTGTTTTGAATGGCAAAATCGGTCATCTGTCTGGCAGGTCTTTGTCCGGTTGCCAGCACCACAAGATCAAAATCTTCTTCATGGATGACTCCCTGAATGTCTGCGTACCTGGTCACAAGATTGCCGTCCATTTTACCGGAATCTTGAGAAACAACAGAATTTTTAAAAAAGGTGGGGTTTTGAGAAAGAGAATGAATTCTTGCCCTGACAAACCTGACCTGGTTGTCTTGTTGAGCAGTTCGCTTATACTCATCAAAGGATTTGCCGATTGTTCTCATATCCATATAAAAAATCGTGGTTTCAATATCCGGGCCAAATTTTTCTCTGGCAAGAATAGCCTCTTTTATGGAAATCATGCAGCAGACACTGGAACAAAACTGTGCCCCAGCCTGGACATCCCTGGAACCAACGCATTGGAACCAGGCGATTTTTCGAACAGGCTTGCCGGTTTTTGGATGAATCAACCTGTTGCTGCCGGAAACAAATTCAGGCCCGGTTCCACTGATGAGCCGTTCAAACTCCATACCGGTTAACACCCCCGGCAAAACACCATAACCATAAGGATTTTTTCCCAGTTCAGGCCTGAAAAACTGTGTTCCCCCGGCAAGAATAAACGCATCCACCCTTTCAACACGTCCTTCGGCAATTTCAAACTCATGATAGACTTTCAGCACCATGGAAATCAATATATCCGGATCAAAGGGTTTGGTAAGATAATCAAGGGCCCCCTGTTTCATGGCATCCACGGCTGAATCAACCGCGGCATACGCCGTCATCATAATAACGCACAGATCTTCATTTTTCTGTTTTGCCCTGGCCAGCAATTCAACCCCGTCCATTCCAGGCATTTTGATATCGGTAAGCAGCATGTTAAACAGCTGTTCGTCCATCAGGTCAAGGGCTTTTTGTCCTGAATCCGCTGTTTTGACGAAAAATCCCTCTTCCTTGAGCCACTCTTTCATGGAATCCCGGACAATTTTTTCATCATCCACCACCAGGATCTTAAATTTTTCCCTATCCTGTTCTGTAAATTTTATCGCCCCTGCAGAACAAATTTTCTCGCACTCGCCACACCTTGTACATGCCGTATAATCAATGGTGTAAGCATTGGAAAAGGACTGGGGTGTCGGCAGATAGACAGCCTTTCGTTTTGTAAATCCCTCGTTGAACGGATCATTTACCAACACCGGGCAAACCCGTTCGCATTCACCGCACCCCGTGCATAAAGACGAATCAATCAAAGAGGGGTTTTGTTTGAGGGTAACGTTTAAATCCCCTGGTTCCCCTTGAACAGATATCAGTTCCGTGGACAAAAGGATCTCAATATTTTCATGGAAAAGCCCTTTTCTCAAACAATGCTGGGAAGACCGGTCCCTGTCAAACATGGGCAGCATCCGGCAATATCCGCATGTGGATGTGGGAAACTGGTAATCAAGCTGACACAACAGGCCGCCGATGTGGTCTGCTTTGTCAATGAGAAGAACCTTGAAGCCTGTTTCAGCCAGATCCAGTGCAGATCTGATACCGCTTAACCCTGCGCCGGCAACCAATGTTCTGCCAATTGCCTTGTTCATTTGACCTCCAAAAAATAAATTATATCCGATTATTCTTTTGCCACACCAACTATGCTCTCAAACTCTTGTTCATTAAAAACCGATAAGGGAGGCAATTGATTTTCGTCTGTTCCGGGAGAATATTCAAAGGCTGCCTGGGTTTGTTGAGCCACGCTCTTGAACAGCTCAAAAACATTGATATCGCTGGGGCATGCATTTGAACACTGACCGCATCCCACACAGGCATGACTCATATGGGCCATCCGGGTGAGATGATAAAAAACCGTATCCGTGGGCATTTTGATACTCCCCTTTTTTTCAGCCCACTGGTGATATTGAACCGGCTGATGATAAAACACATCCGTATTAAAGACGCACTCTTTGCAATAGCAGACCGGGCACATGTTCCGGCAGTTATAGCAGTTGATGCACCGGTCAAAAAAAGCATTGAGTTTTACGATACTGTCTGTCTTATCGGTGATGTCGCAAATCATTGCCTGATTGGCTGTTGAACGGGCCTGTTTTATCTGAGCCATGATCTGATCTCGTTTCTCCGGCAGTACAACCTCCGGCATTTCAAGGCTTTCCAGAATCTTTTGCCCCGTTTCACTGTCTGACTCCACCACCACCCCCGTTGAAAGATCAATACCGTGAAGAAGAATATTCAAGTCACTGTTGATGGGAAACGGATTCTCACAGGTGTTACAGGCACTGCTGAATGTAAAACCTTCTATAGTTTCATTTTTGTCTGAGGTTTCATTGTTGCCTGAAAACACCGCCTCAACATAGGCATCATCGGTCAAAGGCGATCCTTTCATGTACGCTGCACAGTCAGACGATGTCAATGCTTTGGGGCAATCCATGCCCATAAGAATCAACTCCTGCCGGGAGCCTTGTTTGAGCTTTACCAGTTCAATAAAAGCCCGGATTTCACAAGGCCGTAGCAATACGGCAGTTTTTCTTCCGGACGCCTTATAGGAAAGACGAGATACCATTCTTGCCGAATTAAGCGCAAAAGCAGGGCTTAAAGGTATGGCATTCTCCAATTGATCCGGGCTGGTCACAAGAGACGGCATAATGGAACTTGACCCTTCTAAGCGAACCGGCAGAAAAAGAGCATCAATATTGCTGGTTTCCAGAAGCCGTTTGAAAAACAACTGCAATCCTTTGATCAGGCTGTTATCCTCACGCTCTATTTTGCATATCATGGCAGTTTTTTTCCTTTCCATCATATGACCTTGCTCAACCTTGTCTGAGAAGGTCCCATTTCAATTATTTGATCATTGAGCTTCGTCATGACTTGAGAAAATTCAATGCCGTCGCTTGCCCCTATCCATGTCAGCCTCAGCCGGTCCCTTTCAATTCCAAATCGCACAAGAATTTCTTTCAACAGCTTGATCCGGCGTCTTGCCTTGTAATTGCCGTTGATATAGTGGCAGTCGCCCGGATGGCACCCACTGATTAAAACCCCGTCAGCTCCTTCAAGAAAAGCCTTGATAACATATTGGGGATCAACCATTCCCGTACACATGACCCGGATCAGGCGAATATTATCAGGATAGGACAATCTGGATGTCCCTGCAAGATCCGCAGCCGTATAGGTACACCAGTTGCAGACAAAAGCGATGATAACCGGTTGAAAATTTTCCATTTAATTCTCCTTTTGCCAGTGGGTTGATATCTTTAAAAAATTCCGCTGATTTCCGCGAAAATCTGTTTTTTGGTAAAATGGCGGCTTTGTGCCGCACCGCTGGGACAAACCCCGGAACAACTGCCGCATCCTTTACATACCGCTTCATTGACAACAGACACCAATCTTCGGTCGTCAAATTCAATGGCTGAATAAGGACACAGGCTGATACAGCTTTTACACCCTACACAAACATCAGGATCAATAAATGAAATTGTAGGAGCAATATCAACCCGGCCTTTTGCAGCAAGAGACAATGCTTTTGCCGCAGCGCCCGATGCCTGGGACACGGTATCGGGTATGTCCATGGGCTTTTGACAGCATCCGCAAAGAAACACGCCTTCTGTTGCCGTATTCAAAGGAGCCAGCTTTGGATGTTCTTCGAGAAAAAATCCATCCGCCCCCTGGTTAACGCCAAACACCCTTCCCACATCCCCGGCATCTTGCCTTGCCTGGATGGCTGTGCAAAGAATGATCATGTCCACGGGCACTCTGACAAGTTCCCCCAAAAGGGTATCTTCCGCAATGGCAATCAGCTTTCCCTGTTCAGACGGCTTGTCGGGTTTATCCGTGATCTGTGCCACTTTGCCCCGGATAAAAATTGTTCCCTCTTCCTGGCACCGCTTGTAAAACTCTTCATATCCCTCACCAAAACAGCGCATATCAATATAAAAATCATAGACCTTTGTATCATGACCTACTTTTTCCTTGATCAGGTGCGTATATTTTAAGGCATACATGCAGCAAACCCTTGAGCAGTATTCGTGGAAATTCACATCCCGGCTGCCTATACAATGAACAATTGCCACGCTTTCAGGCGGTTTTACAAATTCATTGTTTTTGTCGCGCATCAAAATTTTACCTCCGGTAGGACCGGTGGCATTGCTTAAGCGCTCAAATTCAAGGGCTGAAAACACATTGGCAAACCTGCCATAGCCGAATTGTTTCATAGGGGTTGGCTCCAGGGTATCATAACCTGTGGCAAGAATAATGCTGCCTGCCTGCAACTGCACGGTCTTTTCCTTCATAAAATGGTCTATGGCCTTTGCCTCACAAACAGACATACATTCCATGCATTCACAGCAGGTGGCACAGTTCAAACACCGCTGCGCTTCCTTTACGGCCTGCTCTTCCGTCAAAGTGGCCTCAACTTCCTCATAGGAAAGAACCCTTTGTTCAGGATCAATAGAGTGAACACAGACCCTCTCTTCAACCATTGTGTTTGAAGGAATTTCAGAATAATTTTCAAGTTTCACGGCTTGATTTGCATCATTACCATGATCTGTCTCTTTGCCATTGTAAATATCATTGTCATCCTTATGCGTTTGAATCTTGTTTATATAATTATCAATACCTGTGGCTGCCTTTCGTCCCTGGGCAATGGCTTCAATGACAGTGGCAGGACCCGTAACCATATCCCCACCTGCAAACACATTTTCAAGAGATGTCTGCAAAGTGTCGGGATGGGTCTTTATACGATTGAAGGAAGTGATCTCAAGACCGGGCATTGAGTTTGCCCATGACAGGTCTGTTTTCTGCCCAATGGCCGGGATGATGGTGTCGCAGTCAATCACAAATTCAGACCCCAAGATATTTACCGGTCTTTGTCTTCCTGAATCATCTTTTTCACCCAGTTTATTTTTAATGCACTCAATACCGGCAACCCTGCCGTCCCTGGTTATAATTTTGGCAGGTGTTGTCAGGGTTAAAATCTCAATATTCTCCTCAAGAGCTCCTGTAATTTCTTCTTCATAGGCCGGCATCTCCTGCCTTGTCCGCCGGTATATGATGGTGACTTCACAGTTGCCGGTTCGTTTTGCACACCTTGCAGCATCTATGGCCACGTTACCGCCTCCAACAATCATCACTTTTTTGCCGCAGTCTGTCTTGCATCCCAAGTTCACATCCCGCAGAAAACTGATGGCATCCATAACGCCTTTTGCGGAAGCTTCCCCTTCCAGACCAAGTGTGAGAGATTCATGGGCACCTGAACTTAAAAACAGTGCGTCAAACCCCTCTTTTTCCAGGCTTTCAAAAGTAATATCCTTTCCAAACGCAGTATCTGTAACAAGGTTGATACCGTGGGCGAGAATGGTGTTTATTTCTCCGTCAAGCACGTCTGACGGCAACCTGTAGTCCGGGATACCGGTTTTGAGCATACCTCCTGGAACGGACAGTTTTTCAAAAACAGTTACCCGGTATCCTTTAAGGCGCAGAAAATAAGCAGCTGTCAGCCCGGCAGGCCCGGCACCGATCACGGCAATTTTTTCTTCCCGGTCCAAAATTTCAGGAATGTATGTATCTTCAAGGCTTGCCCTGTCTGCTACAAATCGTTTCAGCTCTTTGATGGCTATGGGTGCATCCACAAATTTTCGCCGGCATTCAGCCTCGCACGGATGTGGGCATACTCGTCCCAGCACGCCCGGAAACGGGGCTTTTTCCATAATCAAACGAAACGCCTGATCATATTTTTTTTGTTTAACCAGTTGAATATATCCCTGCACATTTATCCCGGCAGGACAGGTTAACCGGCAGGGGGCTGTCTGTTTTTTCTCAATATTATAGGTGATGGGTATGGCCTGGGGAAAGGCCCTGCCGATTGCTTTTCGTTGAGCCATGCCCATGTCCCAGGGATTGGGAATAAAAACCGGGCACACCTTTGCACATTCACCGCAACCAGTACAAAGATTTTGGTTGATATACCGTGATTTTTGCCTGACATCCACTGTAAAATTACCGATAAACCCAGACACGTTGGTGACCTCACTGAAACTGAGCAGCTCAATATTCGGGTTCTGCCCCACTTCCACCATTTTTGGAGTCCCAATACAGGCGGCACAGTCAAGAGTTGGAAAGGTTTTGTCAAATTGAAGCATATGGCCGCCAATAGTTGTATCTTTTTCAATCAAATATGCCTTGTGACCTGAATTTCCGACATCAATGGCCGCCTGCATACCTGCAATGCCGCCACCGACGATTACAACATTTGGATTAACGCCCGATGTTTTTGTTTCAAGATGATCATGAAATTTCACCCGTTGAATGGCAGCCGTTACCAGGTGCATGGCTTTTTGGGTGGCAAGCAATTCATCCTCGGTCACCCAGGAGACCTGTTCTCTTACCGAAGACATTTGAAAATAGTATGGATTAAGCCCTGCCCGCCTGCAGGCTTCCATGAATGTTTTTCCATGAAGTCTCGGAGAGCAAGATGCCACCACCACCCGGTTCAGACCCAGTTCCCGGATGTCCTTTTCAATCATGGCCTGACCAGGTTCCGAACACATGAATTTATAATCCCTGGACACAATTATTCCCTCAAGGGTCTCGACATATTCCCTGACAGCTTCAACATTCACTTTGCTTGCAATGTTCAACCCGCAATGGCAAATGTAAAACCCTATCCTGCAGGGTTGAAATCTCAACAAAGCTGTCTTGCCGAATTCCGGTTTTTCAGATGCAAATTTGTTGGAGCCGGGCGCAAGCTTCTTGAACATGGACACCTCCAGTATGGTTGATATTTTTTTACGGTTCTTTAAACACCCGATTGCTTTGGGGGAAGTTTAATTACAAATTCAGAGCCTTTTTCCAGAGTGCTTTCCACAACGATTGTGCCTTTGTGTTTTTCAATAATTCCATAAGTTAAAGACAGCCCCAAGCCAACCCCGTAGCCTTCATTTTTTGTGGTAAAAAAAGGTTCAAAAATAAAATTTATATCATCTTTTGAGATCCCCTTTCCATTGTCTTTTATGGCAATAAAAACAAGGTTTTCTTTTGAATCAAAGCCTGTTTTAATCTCCAGACGCCCGCCATTTGCCATAGCGTCAATGGCATTGAAGATCAGGTTAATCATGCATTGTTCAAGCTGATTAAAATCGCCGCAAATATGGGGGACATCGGTATCGTATTTCTCTTGTATAATGATATTGCTCAACTCAAGCTTATGTCTGCACAATAAAAGACTGTGTTGAATTAATTCAGCCACATCAATACTTGTTTGTTCCAGCTTTGTTTTTCTTGAAAATTTCAACAGGCCGGACACAAGATCCGAGCATCTCTGGGTCTCGGCTTCTATGATTTCAAGATAGGAGTTGAACTTGTTGAACCGCTCCTGCAACCTGTCCTGCAACCGGGTTTGTGTCAGATCCGGTTCCATGCCAGATTTAAGGCCAGACTTCATGCTCAAGCCTCTCTCTGATCCTATGTCAGAATCTTTTTTACTGATACGGATCATGAGCCTTATATAGTTCAAGATTCCTGACAAGGGATTGTTGATTTCATGAACCATGCTTGAAGCAAGCCGTCCCAAAGAGACCATTTTTTCCCGGTGAAGCAGTTTTGCCTGATCCGTTACTTCCTGCTCCAGGGTTCTAAGATCCCTTAAATCACTAATGAAAAGCACCATGCTGTTTGGGACCGTTTCCTGGGATAGAATAAACCCTGAAACCTGGACAGGGATATCTTTTTGTTCCACTGAAAGCATGGAGGTTTCATAGACAAACAACCTGTTCTTACCACCAAAATCACTGCCGGACAAATCTTGTTTCAGTTTTAAAAACCGGTGGGGTTTGAAAAACGACATCACTTTCATTTTGTTTAATACCAGGGCTTTGGGATACCCCAGCAGTTTTTCCATACTCCGGTTATAGGTTACAATGATATCGTTTTCATTACATCCAAGGATTCCGTCCATTGAATTTTCAATGAGACTGCTCTGAAAATTTACACTCTTTACCAGCTCAGAGCTGGTTTTTAAATTTTCATTTTCAAGCAGGGTAGTGTAATCAGACAATTGTTTTTTATCAACATACCGTTTCATGGCCCGCTTCAATGCCTTGTGCAAAGCGTCATCATCAATGGGCTTTGAAATAAAATCAGACGCATCATATTGCAGAGCTTTGACGGCTTTTTCAATATCGCCAAACCCTGTGGTAATAATGACTTCTGTTTCCGGTTTCAGTTTTTTGATTTTTTCAAGGACTTCAAGGCCGTTCAAGCCGGGCATTTTAATGTCCGTGATAACGATCTGGGGTTCTTCTCTTGTGGTGAGCATGAGACCCGTATACCCGTCAGGAGCACAAATAACTGAATATCCGGCATCTTTCAGGATGATTTCCATAACATCCCGGATATCTTCGTCATCATCTATCAGAAGTATCTTCCAGTTTACGGGCAGGTTCATTGGACCTCCTGTTGTTTGTAATCTTTAAAGAGAGCAAACAGCATGCCAAAAAAAATAGAACTATAATTTCACAATTGATTCCTTTAATTATTAAGGAGTTAAAAAATCATACCATCTCATGAAAAATTACCAGCAAAGCCTATCAGTGCAATATTGCAATCCTATAATGATGCAATATTGCACTGATAGGTCGGATCACTTTGCACCCACGTTACCAAGTATAGCAGCTTAACAGCATTATCCAATAGAGCCTGATTCGATAGGATTTGCTCCGATAAAACTTGACCCGATAAAACCTGACCAATTGAGACAGCACCAGAATTTTGCAAGAATCCTCCTTTCATACCATAGAATCGTCCTCTCTGCATCCAGGCATTAAAAAAGACGGACCAAGAGGATTGCCTTTGGCATAAGCTTCAAGCACCTGGTTAACATTGCCGCCGATAAAGGGGATCAGCTTAATGGCGCAAGCCTCAATCAATGTAGAATGAATTTCTGAAATTGCCCCACAGATCAGGACTTCAATACCAAAATGACTTAAATCCTCTGTAAGGCGAGCCTCAAATTGAGGGTTAAATGATTGATAGGACATTTTTTTTATTTTTTCATTTTTGATGTCCGCAATTAAAAGCTTGTGAGCAGAATCAAAAACAGGGGAAATTTTCTCATCCCAAACCGTAATTGCAACTTTCATCCTAAATTTTCCTTTCTTGAATAACTGCCTCGGCAGACTTGGTCTTTCACCTTGGTTTGCCCACAACAAAGATTGAAAGTCGCTGTTTGGATTTTTCAAGACTTTCATATAAATTAAGATGTATCGCAAAGAGCATGCCACCTATGCCCCAAACGGTTAAAAATAAATTTTTCATTTAATTATAATCAGTTATATAAAATTTAATCCATGTCCTTAAAAAAAACTCAACCTCTGCAAAAAAGTAAAATTGTGTAACAATGCAATTTTAAGACTCTACCATAAATTTTAACGATTGCCGCCGCCCATACCGCGTCCACCGCCCATTCCGCGACCACCGCCCATTCCTTGTCCACCTCCACCGCCCATGCCTCGACCGCCACCACCGCGTCCACAGCCGATTCCTCTTCCGCCACCCATGCCTCTTCCCTGGCCTTGCGGCATCGCATTACCCTGACCTGCCATATCCTTCACACCGGCCTTTTCGTCAACCGTTGGATTAACCGAAGGGGTCAATTCTCCATTTTTAAATTTTTCTACAACATCCTTGATTAAGCCCGCCTGCCCGGTAACAACCTTTATTTGGCTTTCGGAAAAAACACCCATGGCGTTAGGGCCGCAATTACCGGTCAAAACAACCTCCACGCCCTTTGAGTTCATGAAACCCGCTGACTGAATACCAGCGCCCCCACCAAGGGATTTATACTCATTTTCAAACACTTCAATATTCATATCATCCATCCGGATAATCATAAAATACGCACATCTGCCAAATCTCGGATCGATCTGGGAATTCATATCTTTTCCTGTTGAACTGATACCTATTTTCATACCATTCTCCATTATTAATATTCCTTACACAAAACAATCTTTAACATACTGAAATTAAAGATCTTTCATTATCCTTTGTAGCAGAGTGATCTGCCATGGCTGTTATTGAGACATACCCTTCTTTTTTATTTAATTAATTATTTAAGTTATACCTAACTTACAAATTTAGTTATCGCAAAGAACATGCCAGAGGTTATTATATTTCCAAATAAAAAAAATACTTATAATCACAGATAATTACAAAAACTATATTATGGATTGAATTTTTTCAGATGATAACAAAATGCAAAAATGCAACAGTATAGAGACTGAACAGTGCAGAATGCCGGGAAATTATTTTTTTTTGGATCGCCCATCAATTTTCGGCAGCTTGATCCCGAGCCTATCAATTTTCCTGAACAGGGTACTTTTGTGTATCCCCAAATCCCTGGCCGTGGCATTTCTGTCATAATTATTTTTGCTCAAGTAGGCTCTTATCACTTTTATTTCTGCTGCTTTCAAGGGAAACCGTGACGTGCTGTCTTCTATTTCCATCATGACTTGCCGGGTAAGCGAAGACGGAAGATGATCCGGGGTGATCTCCCCTTTGGAACACAGCACAAAGGCATGCTCAATAATATTTTCCAGCTCCCGTATATTGCCCGGATAATCATGGGCCATAAGAATTTCAAGAGCTGTTTTACTTAACCCTCTGACAAATTTTCCCTGGATTTTATTTAAGGCCGCAATAAAATGATCTACAAGAAGAGGAATATCCTCCATTCTTTGCTTGAGCAGCGGCAGTTTTAATTGCACCACATTGATGCGGTAAAACAGATCCTGCCTGAAAATATTTGCATCCACCATTTGAGACAGATTTTTATTTGTGGCTGCAATGATCCTTATGTTTATTTGTTCTTTTTTAACCGCCCCAAGAGGTAAAACCGCCTGTTCCTCCAAAACCCGAAGAAGCTTTACCTGGAACGAAGGACTCGTATCCCCAATTTCATCCAGCAAGACCGTCCCTTCATTTGCCATGGATAATTGTCCTGGTTTGTCCTTTGTTGCATGGGTAAACGCACCGGCTTTATAACCGAACAATTCTGATTCCAGAAGAGTATCCGGCAGTGCGCTGCAATTAATCGCAACAAAAGGAGCGTCTTTTCTCGGACTCAGATCGTGAATCGCCTTTGCCATCAATTCTTTACCCGTACCTGTTTCTCCCATGATCAACACGGTACTGTCACTTTGAGAAATTTGCGGTAAAATTTTAAATATGCTTCTCATTGACTGGGCCTGACTGATCATATCTCCCATTTGAAAGCTGCCATTCAATTTTTTTCGCAGTTCCTCCACAAGGCTGTGGTCCCTGAAAGTCTCAACGCCACCGATAATATTCCCGTTTTCATCTTTTAACAAAGAGGTAAAAACCGTTGTGGGAATCCGTTTTTTTTTACAATTAATGATATATGTAAAACTGCTGAAAAATGATCGGCCTTCCTGCATGGTTTTTTTTAGTGCACATTCGTTCTGGCACATGTTTGATCGAAACACATTCCAGCAATGCTTACCAATGGCTTCTTTTCGTGATATGCCGGTAATTTTTTCAGCCCCATGGTTAAAGGACATGATTTTCCACTCATGGTCAACCGTAAAAACACCGTCAGATATGCTTTCAAGAATTGTTTCTGTCGTGTTCCGGGTAAATGTATCCAATATTATTATTTCCCCCTCATTGGCATTGCACCATAAAAAGTTACCGGAGAACCCGTTTTAGATTGGTATTAGTTTTTCATAAACCGCAAAAGGGATCAAGAATTTTTGTGATATCTTTGCGTTTAATTTATATTTTAAAAATTTATTTTGGCTTTATCAGGTCGGGTAATGGGATCAAGTTTATTTTCCTTATACAGGCTGATAATTTCTTTTACGCTCATTTCTCTATCAATTTTAATGATATCAACATACGAATTTTTTAACATATGAAATGAAATTTCACCAATACTTGAAACAAACAAAAGGTTAATCTTGTAATCAATAATTGCTTTTACGACATTAACGCCGACATGCCCTTTTTTATCAAGAAAATCATTAGCCAGATAGGACTCAATCTCCATTAAACCATGACCAATATTTAAAATAATAAAATAAGGCGCCCGTCCAAAATGCTTATGAAGTATGGAATCAAGACCGTTTTTATCCTGAACGGGTATCACCGCAGTTTCAATTGTCTCTTTTTCCGGTTCAACATGAACAAAAACAGATGCAATATTATCATATTTCGTCAACAGCATATTTTCTGCAATATCCGCCAGTTCATGAGATTTATACAATACCAGGGACGGTGTTGTTTTAATGATGCAATTGACGATTTTAAAAGGGCCGGACTGCCGTATTTTGACGTCGCAAACCCCCTGAACCCCCTGAATTTGGTTCAATTTTTCCTCAATTTCCATCTTCAAATCCGTATCCATGTTGGCATCCATCAAAACCATGATGGATTTCCATGCGGTTTCTATACCAAGTTTCATGATCAATACTGCTATCAAAACAATAACTGCACCTTCCACATAGGCAATCTGTGCATAAACACACAAAATTCCCACAAGAACAAACAAGGATGTAAAAATATCAAAAAAAGCTTCCTGTGATGTGGCCAAAAGGGCCTGTGATCCAATGGCTTTTCCAATGGCCCGCTGCTTAACGGCTAAAACAGATGCAACGACACAAGAGACAATTGATGCCCCAATGGGAAAAACGGGGAAACCATTCCGGGAATTGATCATAAAAAGCTTGTGCCACCCTTCCTTAAACAAATCAATACCTATGAAGGCAATCAATATCCCTATCAAAAGACAGGCAAGGGTTTCCGCCCTGTAAAGCCCGTATGGAAATTTACTGGATTTTTTCTTTGACGCAAAGATAAGACCGAAAAGAGATGAAAGGTTGATCAAAATATCCGCACCGCTGTGCCATGCATCTGCAACTAAAAGAGGAGAGTTAAACCGATAGCCGACAAATGCTTTCAGCAAAGCTAACGCGAGTATGAGCAGCGTTGATAACAGGGCTATATGCTGCCCTTTTTTCAATTGTTCCCTTTTATCAATAATCTTTGAATTTTCCATTTTGTCAAAACACTTTTGAACCGGTCAATTCCATACGGGCAATATAAATATCAGATCTGCCGCAGCAGTTTATAAAAGATTTTCCTGTTTTAATTGAGCAATAATCTCACCTGTGGATTTACTTCGATCCATGGTATAAAAATGAAGTCCGGGAACGCCTTGTTTTAAAAGTCCCCTGCACTGTTCCGCGGCAAAGTCTATCCCCAGCTTAACAGCTCCTTCCTTGTCTTCAGAATCAAGAGAATTTAATTTTTGATCCAATTCGTCTGTAATGGCTGATCCACAGATTTTTGACAGCATCCGTGTCATTTTAACCGTATATACCGGCATTATACCGGGAATAATGGGAACGTTGATTCCTTGATCTTTACATTTATCCACATAATTGAAAAAATAATCATTATCATAAAAATACTGTGCCACGACATACTCAGCACCATTATCGACTTTCTGTTTCAGGTATTGAATATCCTGATCCAAATTTTTTGCCTCAATATGACCTTCCGGATATCCTGCACACCCAAGTGTAAAATCATAATTTGACTTGATAAATGAGATAAGGTCCGATGCATACAAAAAGCTGTCCGGGTGAAGGGCTGCATCATCTGTCTTTGGTTGATCGCCCCTGATAACAAAAATGGTTTCAACACCCAACTCCCTGTAGCTATCCAGAACCTCCCTGATGTCATCCGGGCCAAGCCCATACCCGGCAATATACGCGACCGTGGGCATTTTTTTATCAACAATCAATTCCTTAACTGTTTGATACGAACCATCCCGTGTAGACCCTCCGGCCCCGAAGGTAATGGACATATAGTCTGGATTGTACGCGGCCAGGGTATCAATCAATCCGCCGAATTTCTCAGATGCTGCCTGATTTCTGGGTGGAAAAAATTCCATTGAAATTACCGGTTGTTTGTTTTTATATAACTCATTCACACGCATGGTGACCTCCTTGAAAATATTTTTATCATCATCTTATATTATAATCGTTCTGCTAAATTACAGCCAAATTTTCAATTATATTTGCAATCCGTGTGCCACGAAGCAACAAATCGAAAAAAGATAATAATCAACTTAAATTTTAACGACTTATAAGAAAAAAATCTTACTTCCATAAAAGCGAAATAAAAAAAGGATCGCAATTTTGCACCTTTTTGTTTCCTGATTCATTATATTACTTCATTTCTTTTAGACTCTGAATCATGCATAATAAATTTGGATACTGAAAAACACACTAAAACACAAAAAAATTTATGACGTTCAAATAGTTAAACAACTGTTAAACAAAATAACATCAGGTATAGGAGGTACGATGAGAGACCCCATCTTTGAACCTATCACAATCAATACTCTCAACATTAAAAACAGGATCTATCTGCCTGCAATGCACCTTGGAATGGCTCAAGATTTTAAAATTACAGATCAGATTATTGATTTTTATGCCCTGAGGGCCAAAGGCGGTGCCGGCATGATTTGTACGGGTTATGCAACAGTTGATGAACTTTCCGGCAATACACAAACGATAGGCGCACATAACGATAAATTCATTCCAGGTCTTAAACGACTTTCAAAAGCGATCAAAGAGAACGGATCGCTTGCTGCAATCCAGATAAATCATGCAGGAAGATATAACTTTTCCTCTTTTCTTAAAGGCAAACAACCGGTAGCGCCTTCTCCCATTGCCTCAAGACTGACCAAAGAAATTCCAAAAGAAATGACGGTTAATGAGATAAAAAAAACGGTTAAAGCATTTGCCAAGTCTGCATCACGGGTCAAAACAGCAGGCTTTGATGCGGTTGAAGTATTAAGCGGAACCGGATATTTAATCAGTGAATTTCTTTCTCCTTTAACCAATCACCGGACCGACCGGTATGGCGGCAGTTTTAAAAACAGGATGAGATTTGGAATTGAAGTTGTTCAAGCTGTAAGGGATTCGGTGGGGAAAGACTTCCCCTTGATTGTCAGGATGAACGGCAATGATTTCATGCCAGGCGGAAATTCCAGGCATGAAATCATGGAATATGCAAAAGCTCTTTCCTTTGGTCTTGCTGATGCTCTTTGCATCAATGTGGGATGGCACGAAGCAAGAGTCCCCCAGATAGTGGCATCTGTTCCAAGGGGCGCGTTTGCATATCTTGCAAGAGGAATCAAACAAGACGTAACCATACCTGTCATTGCCAGCCACAGAATTAATGACCCTAAAACTGCAAGACAGATGCTTGATGACGGTCTCTGTGATATGGTGGCCATGGGCCGCAGCCTTATTGCAGATCCAATGCTTCCTGAAAAAACAAGACACGGCAGGGAAAATGAAATCATCCATTGCATTGCTTGCGCCCAAGGATGTTTTGACAATCTTTTTAAGCTAAAACATGTGGAATGTCTGTGTAATCCATTAGCAGGCCATGAAGGGGCAACACCTGTTAAAAAAATAAGTTATCCCAAAAAGGTTCTTGTGGCAGGAGGCGGTGTTGCCGGAATGACAGCCGCCCTTGCGGCACACTCAAGAGGCCATGATGTTGTCATTTATGAAAGCGGCACCAGGCTTGGAGGACAACTTTACCTGGCAGCCGCCCCTCCGGGAAGAGAAGAATTTGCACAACTTGCAAAAGATCTTGAAACCCAGATTTCCGTAAAAAACATACCTGTTGCCTTAAAAACAAAAGTGGATGAACAACTGATCAAAAAACAAAATCCAGACACCGTCATTCTTGCAACCGGTGCCAAACCTGTTGTTCCATCCATCCCAGGAATAAATCTTCCCCATGTTGTGAAGTCATGGGATGTTCTGCAGGACAATGTCTGTACCGGCAGAAAAATTGCCATTATAGGAGGCGGTGCCGTTGGGGTTGAAACCGCCCTTTTCCTTGCAGAAAAAGGGACTTTATCGGCTGAAATAGTAAAATTTCTTCTTGTAAACAGGGCTGAAGACCCCGAGACTCTATTTGAAATGGCAACCTGTGGCACCAAACAAATCACTCTAATCGAAATGTTGGACAAGGTGGGCAAAAATATAGGAAAATCAACAAAGTGGGTTATGATGCAGGATCTTGAAAGACATCATGTAAAGACCATGACTGACAGCAAAGTTATAGAGATTACACCCAGAGGTCTGAAAATTGAAAAAGCAGGCAACAGGCATGAAATAGATGCTGATACTGTTGTCGTAGCTGCCGGTTCTGCACCGAACAATCCTCTTGAATCAATACTAAAATGCTTGAATAAGGACTATAAAGTTGTCGGGGATGCCAGACAGATCGCATTGGCATTTGATGCTGTTCATCAAGGTTATAAGGCGGGATTAGACGTCTGACCTCTAAGGATATGATTTAAAATTTTCAATTCAAAAAAGACATATTATTGAACTGACAATAGTTAACCTGCAGTATTATTCAGGGAATTGCCGCAAAGGTCTGACAATTCCCTGAACAATAATTGCGTCTATTCGCTTATTTGGTCAGTCATCTCGCTATCAGAAGAACTTGACGGCGAATTAAATTCTGTTGAATCATCTTTAATGCTCTGTTTATTTCCAGACAGATGCTGCCTTATTTTTTCTTTATGCTTTGTGATCTGTAGTTTTATTTTGTCTGCCATTGCATCAATGGATGAATACATACTTTCAGATTCTTCTTTTGCATGAATCCTTAATTTATCACAATTGAGGTTTATTTCAGCTATATGTCTTATTTTTTCAACGGATAGAACAATATGAGCTTCTGCCGGATGATCAAGCATTTTATCAAATCTATCCATTTTTTTTTGAACGTAAGATTTTAAGGAATCTGAGGAATCAATCTTATTAAAAGTAACACTTATTTTCATAGCATCTCCCTGAAAAATTATTTTTATTCACGATACCACATCTCAAAATTACTATCAACGACGGTTAACGGATATCAGGTATAAAAATTTATCTGCCAACTCCACTTCTATAAGATCATGTATAAGGTCCAAAACTGAAATAGACCTTAATGCGTTTAACATTTCAGGCTATTTCAAAAAAATGGAACCTACAATATTTTGTATTGCAAATAAAATAAAATAAAACCATAGGAATAAAATTTAGACATAAAAACACTTCAAAGGCCTCAAAAAAACAAAACTAAAGAATATTTTTAAATCATTCAACCTGAACACGGACACGGACACACCTTGTATTTGAAAACAAATTACATCTTTTTGACAAGGTCGTGTTTACATCAGACAAAAAAGACGTATATAATACCTTTCAAATCTATGTAATAAGGCTTTAGGAATTTTTTATGGCAAAAAACTTGAATGCAAATTTGGTAAAGGTGTTTTTGATGCCGTACAAAATGGTACTCCCATTGCTACTTTTGCTAATCCAGGTGAAATATTCGGGGAAATGAGTGTTTTTGAAGGTATTCCCAGAACAGCTATTGCTTGACAGCCAAATTCCCATGTGTTTGAATGTCGCTCAAAAAATGTTTTAATTAGAGTGCTTTTCAGTCGGTTGATTACTAAATACAAATAAAACATTCAAATGAATCAGCACAATTACTAAAATAAAGCTATTGATTTTCCTTCAGGTTATTCAAAATAATAATCATATGCTTAAAAGAAGAAAAACCGAAAAAGGAGAAAGACATGAACTGGGGAAAAAGTCATTTCAATGTCCATAGAAATATGGCCATAGCATTGATAATCGGAACATTAATTTTATTTTTTGCCCCTTCTGCCATGGCAAAGAAGATAACTCTTCGCTATGCAAGCTACAATCCTCCAAGGGGAATGGGAGCGCAGACCGCTATTTGGATGATGGACGAGATTACAAAAAGATCAAAAGAAGATGTAAATTTTCAGCAGTACTTTGGCGGGACGCTTATCAAAGCAAGAGAAACTCTCAGAGGAATCCAGAGAGGCACTGCTGATATGGGTTATCTTTTTGTTCCCTACTTTCCAAAAGAATTACAAACCTGGACAGTGGCAGAACCCTTTGTTCAGGGTCCGGTATCCCCTGCCAGGCGGGGAAGTTTTTTCTGGGAGCTTTACGACAACTCTCCTGAGATGGAAAAGCAACTGAAACAATGGAACCAGAAAGTTGTGGCAATTAGGGTATTTGGCATGCACAGCGTGGGCGGATCAAAACCCATCAAATCCCTGATAGACCTCAAAAACCAGCGGGTTCGGTGTGCAGGAGGATATGATGCTTTGCATATGGGTGATTTTGGTGCCAAAATTGTTTTTCTCAAAGGTTCCGAAGTATATTCAGCCATGCAAAAAGGTGCTGTGGATGCCAATTATACGCCCCTGACGTCTTATTACAAATACCGGTTATATGAAATCGGAAAAAATCCTCATTTGTTGCTAATCCCACAGTTTGTCGGTTCAATAGGGCTGGTAACAATCAATTTAGATACCTGGAACAATCTGTCGGCTGATTTAAAAAAAATCATTTCCGAGGTCGGCAGAGAATATAGCCGGATTCAGGATGAAAAAATCCGGGAATTGGAAAAGGAATACATCGAGAATATGAAGACTAAC
Source organism: Desulfobacula toluolica Tol2 (assembly GCF_000307105.1). Lineage (NCBI taxonomy): Bacteria > Pseudomonadati > Thermodesulfobacteriota > Desulfobacteria > Desulfobacterales > Desulfobacteraceae > Desulfobacula > Desulfobacula toluolica. The sequence goes on along the minus strand of NC_018645.1, from coordinate 2,066,075 downwards.
GGGTGTAATATTTTCCAAGTATCCAAAGAAGAAATCAAGAACTGGGCAGAAGTCACACAAGGACCAAGCAAAATAAAATGGATAACCTCTGCCAGGGAACAGGGTGTTTCAGGTGCTGAACAACTGCTTGAACGAACGGAGAATCTCATCAGAAAGTATACGGAATAGCTGCCTGTCACAAATTTAAAATACAAAAAGGTTTATATGGTACAGGAGGTTCCTCAAGCCATGAAAATAGTGAATAAAATGTTTGGATCAGCGGGAGGAATACTTATCGGTGCCATGATGTTACTGGTTGTTGCCGAAGTCTCTAACCGCCTTTTTTGGGGAAGTTCAATTGAAGGCGCAATAGAGATTGAGGGTATATTCCTGGCACTGGCAATTTTCCTGGGATTTTCCCCATGTGAGGAAGAAAAAAAACACGTCAGGGTTGAACTTGTAGCTGCCCGTTTGCCCAAAAAATTTAAAACCTTCCTGGATATCATCGTTTATATAACCGCCGTAGGTGTGGTTGCCGTCATCACATGGCAGGTAGGCCTTGACATGATAAGTTCCTGGAGCATACGAGAGACTTTGCCCGGAGCAAAAGTGCAAGTGCCTGTATACCCCGCAAAGGCGGCTGCTTTCATAGGATATTTTGCCTTTTTTATTCAGTTGATGGTAAGCCTGGCGAGTATCATAAGGACTCAAAGGCGGTCGGAGAGCCAAACCATGAGACCGTCGAAAAAAAGAAATTTATAATGAAGCTTTTTTCTTAACTAACGGCCATGACAGATCACTATGCAACTAAAATTGATTACTAAGGAGTTATAGGTATGGATCCGACTCTTACCGGTGTCCTGGGAATTGTTGTTTTACTCATTTTTATATTGAGCGGTCTCCATGTAGGATTAGTCCTGATTTTGGTCGGCGGACTGGGCAGTGTCGTGCTTTTAGGGATTCAGGGAGGACTGAATATCCTGGGCACAACTCCGTTTGCCGTGGCATCTGCATATGATCTTACCCCCTTGCCTCTGTTCTTGCTTATGGGAGCATTGGCTGCCAATGGAGGACTTGGTGCTATCGCCTACGATGCCATGGTAAAATGGATCGGCACGGTAAGAGGAGGGCTTGCCATTGCAAGCACTTTCGGCTCAGCCTTTTTCGGACTTGCATGCGGCTCATCTCTTGCTGCGACAGGTGTCTTCACAAAAGTAGCGCTTCCGGAAATGCTGAAACGCAATTACAATAAGGAACTTGCCATCGGTAGCATTGCTGCGGCAGGGACTTTCTCCACCATGATGCCCCCTAGCGGCCTTTTGATCATATATGCTATTTTCACGGAAGAATCCATTGGTCAACTTTTTATGGCAGGCATTATCCCGGGGATTATTACTGCTGTTTCCTATGCCGTCTTAATTTATTTCAGGGTTCGAAGAAATCCAGATCTGGCACCAATAACAACAGAACGCTTTGACAGGCGGACAAAACTGATATCTCTGGCACAGACCTGGCCTATCTTTTTTCTTGTAGGCCTGGTATTGGGCGGCATCTTTGCAGGGTGGTTCACAGCCACTGAGGCCGGTGGTATTGGCGCTTTCGGCGCTCTTATCATTGTGTTCATTTACAAAGGCTTTCGTGGTGCCAACCTGTTGGGGGCGCTTATGGATTGCATGAGAACCAATGGCATGATTTTTCTGGTGATCATCGGGGCCATTGTGTTCGGACGATTTCTCAGTGTCACTCAAATACCGGTAAACCTTGCCACATACCTGAGTGAGCTTACAATTCCCATGCCGATGATTTTGCTGGGTTTTCTGATCATGTACTTTGTTCTGGGTATGTTTCTTGACGCCGTTGCAATTCTTTGCATAACACTTCCGGTTGTCTTTCCCGTAATTGTCCACCTTGGCTTCAACCCGATCTGGTTCGCTATTATCGTGATAAAGGTTACGGAAATAGGACTGGTTACACCCCCCGTAGGGATGAATGTTTATGTTGCGGCCAGCGCAGCAGAAGGCCAGGTGTCTTTAACGGATGTTTTCAAGGGTATTGCCCCTTTTATTTTTTGCGATATTTTTATACTGGCTCTGTTGATCGCCTTTCCACAAATTGCCTTGTTTCTTCCCGGCCTCATGTTTTAAAAAACAACCGGGCAGAAAAAAAATTTATCCTGCCCGGAAACTTATCATTATTCGCCGTCAAATTCCGTGATGGCAAATACATTGCAACCTTGAATCTGTTCTCTGCCTTTCAACTCCGGCAGTTCAACAACAAAGGCGCATTCAACAATATCTGCGCCCAGTTTTTTTACCAGCTTAACTGTTGCTCCGATCGTTCCGCCGGTGGCAATCAAATCATCAACAATGACGACTTTCTCTCCTTTTTCAACAGCATCTTCATGAATTTCAAGAGTATCTTCTCCGTATTCCAGGGTATAGGTTTCCTCAATAGTGTTCCAGGGCAGCTTGCCTTTTTTTCTGACCGGAACAAACCCGATCCCCAGTTTATAGGCCAAAACCGCACCAAAGACAAACCCCCTGGCATCAATCCCGACTATTTTTCCAACATCCTGGTCCTTGTACCTTTCATACAAGATATCACACGATTGACCATAGGCCTGAGGATTTTGCATCAATGTAGTCAGATCTCTGAACACAACGCCTTCAATTGGCCATCCAGGTATGCTTCTTATTGTCGTTTTAACATCCATTTATTTTTTCCTTTACTATAATATTATGTTTTTCACTATTATTATGTTCACTATTGCTTATTTTAATCCCTGTACAACCGTTACAAGCAGTTTTTTTACATTATTGGCATTATGATTGAATACGGCCAGGATCTCATCCCAGGTAACAGGCGCTTCATCCTCTTTCCAGCAGTCATAATCCGTTGACATGGCAACGGCAGCATAAGGGATACCGGCTTCATTTGCCAGCATGGCTTCTGGGGCTGTTGACATATTGATCACATCCGCTCCCCAGATTCTGAACATCTTTGATTCCGCAACCGTAGAAAACCTAGGCCCTTCGATGGTAACAACGCATCCTTTGTCATGAACCTCTAAATCCAGTTTTTTTGCGGTTTCATAAAGTTTTTTGCGCAATCCTTCATCAAAAGGATGAGCCATGGCGGTATGAACGGCACCATTCTCAAATGAGTCTGCAAAGGTGTTCTTCCTGAATCGTGTAAAATCAATAAACTGATCCAAAACAACCAGGTGCCCCCGGTCTATTTGTTCACGCAAACTGCCGCAGGCCGTGGTGGCAATAATATGGGTAACCCCTGCCTGCTGAAGCGCTTTGATATTGGCCCGGTTGTTTACCTGGGTGGGGCTGAACTGGTGATTCCGGCCATGGCGGCTGAGAATAACAGTCTCGACATCATTTATCTTCCCGGACAACAAAAAGGAAGAAGGGACTCCATATTCCGTGGAGATATCAAGTTTTTCCGGGTCTTTTAAAATATCAGGATCATCAAGCCCTGATCCACCGATAATGCCGATTTTAAACATTTATTTCTCCTATCAAATTTAACTTTCTGTTTTAAACTTTAATCTTTTCTTTTACTTTTTTGTTTATAACAAGCGCCTAACATAATTGGATTAACTTATCAAGAATGGAATAAGAATAACCATATCTGAAAATTTGAGTATTATGGATCAACAATAACCAGCATTGCTTTATCCATACGTTTTACCGCAAGCCGTTGTGCTGCACTGGAATTTTTTACAGCAATCTCCATATAAGCGGAAGATGATCCGATGAGAAACAGTTCACCCTCTTGGGCAAAAGAATAACTGCTCACTGTTTTTTCAATCCTGATACCATTGATTTTAAGACAATACCGCTTGTTCTGCACAAATTGTCTGAATTTTGTTTCTTTAAGATTCAAGATCACGTTTCCAAACCAATCAATATGAATAACGGTCAATTCCATTGAAAAGGCAGTTTTGTCTATTCTTGGAAAATGATATTCAACACATTTTTCAAGGGGTTTGCCTAAAGTTGAAATATCTTCAATCCCCTTTGAAACATGGGCGGCCACAGGCGCAAAGATATCCCTGCCGTGAAACGTACTTGACACTGAATCTAAAAAAAAAGCTTTGTTGGCAAGATGAATAATGCGGTTGATTTTATTGTCACTGGCGGCTTTCCAGAGCAAGCCGTTATCCGGGCCCACAAAATAATAATCTTGGGTCTGAATACAGATCCCTTTGCGGCTTGAGCCCACACCTGGATCAACAATACAACAGAACACACTTCCCCTGGGAAAATATGAACAGGATGTACTCAATAAAAAAGAGCCGTGCAGGATATCCTGGGGATTTACCTCATGGCTCAGATCAATTACTTTTGATTCCGGGCTGACAGAGGCAATAACCCCTTTTAAAACCCCTGAAAATGAATCCTGACGGCCAAAATCAGTCAATAAAATGATGGGCTTTTTATCAATATTAGCCAAATTCAATCTCTCCCATTGATTTGAATGCATATTTAAATTATGACAGCACCATATCATATATCAACAATCGGAACGGAGTTGAACGGTTTTTATAAAAACAAAAAAAATTAACTATATTTAACAGGGGAGTTAACAATGGCCATTGAAATAGAAAAAAAATTTCTTTTAAAGTATCTTCCATCCTCGCTTTTGACCAACGGAATCCTTATCCGCCAGGGGTATATGGTAAATGAAAAAGAAAGAGTTGTCAGAATTCGCCTTGCAGGAGACAAGGCATTTTTGACTATCAAGGGTATAACCTGCAATGCCGCCAGAAAAGAGTATGAATATCCCGTCCCGCAACAGGATGCAAAAGAGATGCTCCAGTTGTTCTGCAAAGAACCCTTGATCGAAAAGACCCGGTATCATGTTGAATTCAAAGGTTTTGAATGGGTGATCGATCAATTTTCAGGAGACAACCAGGGACTTGTGGTTGCTGAAATAGAGCTGGATTCTGTTGATCAGGTGTTTGAAAAACCCGACTGGATTGGAAAAGAGGTCACTCATGACTCGGGATACTTTAATTCCAACCTGATTAAAAATCCCTATTCAACCTGGCAGATAAAATAGCCTTCACACAAAAAGAACAGATTTGAAAATTGGTCCCCACCAAACCAAGAATCTTTTAATTCAGATTATTTTAGCTTACCCACCTCTTTTTTAGGATCAAAGTATATGAGCTCACTATCAATAACATCACACAAAGGCTTAAATGAACAATATCCAAAGCAATAATTGTGGTGTGCGCAAAATAAATATGGGGAAGATTTTTAACCACCATAAAGGCCCCGGTGACAATCAATCCTGCAATTATTCCTGTTTTAAAGTAACCGTACCCGGTAATTCGATTGAATCCTGATCTTTTGAAAATAAAATCAAATACAACATATGTGGCAAGAGCAATCAATACAATGGCGGCAATATAATGAACCATATGCGTCACATAAAACCGGGCCAGCCAACCCAGCCCTGGAATGTCCGCTATATAATATCGCTTGAAAATCGGCATCTGCCCAAAACCGGACAAGGTAATAAAAACAAGGGTGACACCATAAATATAGTGTTTTAATTTTCTGGCAACTTTCATTATTTATCCTCCTTTGCACTCAGATAAAATTTTCCAAATGCGGCTGCAACACCGGCTATGGGCGCAATCAACATGGCTTTGGCAAGGTTGGTTCCATTTGCCATCATATTCTTGACTTTATTTAAATGGGGTTTGCCTTTTGATTTTTCAATCGTCTGGTTTAATTGATCAAAAGGGACAGGAGAAACATAAATGGTATGGGTTCCACCATTTTCGTGTTCACCATAAATATAGCCGTTCATCTCTCTTGCAAGGGCATGTGCTTTTTTCAAAATTTCACTTTTCGGCCCGATGGTCTGAACATCTTCCGGACAAGCCTCTATACAGGCCGGCACTTCGCCCTTTTCAAGCCGATTGTAACACCTGTCACATTTATACATGACCCCGTTTCCGGCAAAGGCAGGCAAAAGATCAAGATAAAGCCCGACACCTGTTTGTCTTTGCGGCACATCCCAGGGACAGACTTTTTTGCATTTTGAACCGCCAAGGCAAAGGTCTGAATCAATCCGTGAAAGACCGTTTTCTTCCTGTTTTAAGGCCCCCCAGGGACACAATTTGACACAGGGAGGATTTTCGCAATGCATACATCTCCGAGGAATGGTCAGTTCAATTTGCTCACCATTGACAGTGGCAGATGCATGCTGGATAAAAAGCCAGTTGTAGGGCGTCAGACGATCGGTCACATCTCTTCTTTCAGACCAGTCTTCCACAAGAACCCTGTCAGGAAACATTTTGGGAAATGGTTTTTCAGGATTTGGGTATTTGTTTTCATTGGCTTGCCGGCATGCATAGACACACTCTTCGCACCCAATGCATTTGCTGATGTCAATCAAGGTTGCCAAAGGCTCTTTTTTTTCACCGGACAAGGACCTGGCGGCCCTGGCAATGCTCGCGGTCGCTGCCACAGATCCAGCCACCGTAATTGAGCCCTTTAAAAATGCTCTGCGCGAAATCTTGGGCCTTATTTTCCTTGCGGTCATTGCATGCTCCTATAGAGTTTTGACAAATTCATTGAACGTCATTTTGCTATAACTTTTGGTATGAATATATTTTAAAATGTTTAAAAACTGTTTTTTTTCAACATATCCCGGGATACTGCTGATCTTTGAATTATCCGGTTCAAGAAACCATAGGGTTGGCAGTCCCTTGACCTTCCATTGTGTGGAAAGTTTCTGATTTTTATCAGTATCAACTGCAATACTGATAAAATTATCCCTTAGATAGCTTAACACTGCCTCATCCTTAAAGGTTGTTTTCTTGAGTTTCCGGCAATATGTACACCAGTCTGCATGAAAGTATAAAAAAACATGTTTGCCCTGTGTTTTTGCCATGGCCATGCCTTGATTGTAATCCTGCCAGGCAATATTTGACCCATCCCCATTTTGGCCGGACAATTCAGCTTTGCCAGACACTTTAGAAGGGAAAAACCCCGTCATGCTACCTGATTTAGAGTTGTTGTACATAAAGACACCAGCAACAGCAATACAAACAATAGCAACAACAAGTATGTTCTCTTTTTTCATGTTTTAATCCTTCAAATTTGAATTCAATTTTACCACATATCGCCAGGCCACTATTCTCTACAATTTTTAATATTTATTGTATTGTTATACAGTGCATAATTTTCACATGGCTATTTTTTATATTATATTTAGCATATAGCAACAAATATTAGTATTAGCAATAAATGTGCCAAAAATTATTTTCCATTACAAAATAATTTTCTGCGATCTTTGTGCCTGCAATATTATGTTGTTTTGCCAATTATTACCTTTTTCAGCCCTATTGCCGTGAACAGCACACTGAACCCGGTATATTAACAAAAAGTTAACAGTTCAAAAATAATAGCACAATTTACAGAATTTCAAAAGTCAAGTACCACTTTGTGTGCTTTACAGACAATTAAAGTTCATTTATGACTAAAGGTAATTTATGATAAAATAATAACCTCGCATAGAAAATTCTTTATTTACATTTATCAAAGGAGAATCCCATGACAGACAATGTTCTTATCACACTTGCCTGCGGCACGGACAACCCGAACCGCGCAACCCGCGCACTGTTTCTTGCCGCCCTGGCCCAGAAAAAAGGAAAAAACGTCACTGTCTTCTTGCTGGATGAAGCTGTTTATCTTGCCAGAGAAGGAGCTACAGAAAACCTGAAAGCCGCCACAGGAGACTCTGCCGATGATTCAATGGCGCACCTTCAGGCCCATGGGGTCCCGATTCTTGTGTGTACCCCCTGTGCTAAAGCAAGGTTTATTGAAGAAAAAGACCTTGCAGATTCCTGCAGAATGGCAACAGCAGCCGAACTGATTGATCTTGCCTGTGATGCCGCAACCATAAGCCTTTAAGCTGTTCAAAAAAATCATTTAAGTTGTATTCCATACTTTTTGATGCGCTTCCACACGGTTATCCGGCTGACGCCTAAAATTTTTGCAGCACGACTCTGGTTTCCGTCTGTCTGGCGAAGCGCATCAAGAAGCTTTTCTTTTTCAGACTGCCCTAACTTGATCGTATCCTCAAAGGTCGGATCATTGAAAACCGTATCTTTGGATGCCAAATATTTTAATGATCCGGTTTCTCCAGATGTATGGCTAATAATTTTTTCCGGCAAATGCTCCGGCCCGATGCTTTTCTCTCTTGCCAGAACAAATGCATACTCTATACTGTTTCTCAATTCCCTGATATTACCGGGCCAGGGGTATGCCACCATCAAGCGCATGGCTTCCGGCGTAATTCCCAAAATATTTTTCCCTGTCTTTTCTGCATGAAAATTGATGAAATGCTGGATAATCAGCGTAATATCATCTTTACGGTGACGAAGAGGCGGACAGGTCAACGGGAAAACATTGATCCTGAAAAACAGGTCTTCCCTGAATAATCCGTCTTTAATCAATTGTTCAAGGTTTTTATTTGTAGCCGTAATAATCCTGACATCAATCTGAATGGATTTATTGGCACCGACCCGCTGAATCATTTTTTCTTCCAGAACTCTGAGCAGTTTTACCTGGACTGAAAGAGGAATATCCCCGATTTCATCCAGGAAAATAGTTCCTTTGTGGGCCGCTTCAAACCGCCCTACCCTGTCACTGTCCGCACCCGTGTATGCGCCCTTTACATGGCCGAACAATTCACTTTCTAGAATATGTTCACTTAAAGCAGCACAATTGACTTTAACAAAAGGTTTTGATGCTCTTTCCCCGGTTTCATGAAGGGCTTTGGCAACCATCTCCTTGCCGGTCCCGCTCTCCCCTAAAATCATTACCGGCGTGTCCTGTGAGGCCACACTCTCTATAAGTTCATAAAGACTCTGCATTACCGGTGTTCTTCCAACTATGCCATGAAATCCGTCATCAATATGATACATTCTTTTTATGGATGCCAGTTCATTTTTATAATTAATATTTTCAGATATGTCTTTAAGGGTTTCAACAGCACCTATAATCTCTTTTTTATCATCAAACAATACGGTTGCACTCTTTATAATCGGTATGGTCCTGTTCTGCCTGTTGGTAATCAAACATTTTTTTTCCCTGATAAGGCCTTGGGAAAAAAGTCCGCACCAGTTTTTCCCTTTGCCTTTTCCGATAATCTTACAGCCCGTGCAATTCAAAATCCGGCAGGATTGGCCTTTGAGTTCTTCTTCAGTATAACCGGTGATCCATTGGGCCGTCTGGTTCGCTGCAACAAAACACCCTTTTTCATCAACAATAATGATGCCGTCCTGGACCGAATCAATAATATGACGCCATTGTTTTCCAATATCCATGTTATCCTCACAACATTAACAGTGTTAATCACAAAGTTAACACACAATTAACACATTTACAATAAAGCCACTTAATATCCCACGGCAAAATAAAAATATTACCCACAATTATTCTTTTAATTTAAACAGTTACAACAATCATAAATGAATATTTTATACTACGGCACACGCATTGCTTTAATGTAAACAAACTAAAACGAAACAAAAAAAACTTAAATGGTAACATTCATAACACGAACTTAAACCGATAAGACCTTAAGGAGATTCCATGAAAAAAAACAAGGCAAACATTTTTATTCTGACCTTGGTGACAGGCATTTTTCTATTAACAGGATGTACTGCAACAAATTCGATCAAAACCAGTGAAACAGCCAAAGAAGATATGTCATGGATGTTTCATGATACCGTTGATTCCCAATTTGTAAAAGCACACATGTCGGTTCCAATGCCTGAAAACGTTATGATTATTGACGCCAGACCGTATAAGGGGAAATATGTAAAAGGTCATATCCCAGGTGCAGTCAGCATCCCGTTTTCAGAATTTGACCAAAAAACTGATCTTCTGCCAAAAGACAAAAATGCCCTGTTAATTTATTATTGCCAGGGGCTTAAATGCAAACTCAGCCACAAATCCGCTAAAAAAGCTCAAAAGTCAGGATATAAAAACGTTAAAGTCTATGCAAAAGGATATCCCGAATGGATAAGCCTTAAAGGAAATTATCCTTCCGTAAGCGCCGGGTATGTGGCACAACAGATAACTGAAAACAAGACCGTAATCATAGATGCCAGACCACAGGAAACCAAGTTTGTCAAGGGCCATATTCCTACGGCAATAAATATTCCCTTTTCAAAATTTGATGCCCTTAAAGGAAAACTGCCCAGAGATCCGAACACTCCGATTATTTTCTATTGCGGAGGCCTTAAATGCAGGTTAAGCCATAAATCAGCCGTAAAAGCGATTGAAATGGGATACACAAATGTCTCTGTCTTTGCCAAAGGCTATCCTGAATGGAAAAAAACATATGGCGCATCCAATGAGACTGTTCAGGTAAAAGCCGGGGAGATTGAAGGTTCGATTGATATTGAACGGTTCAAATCCATTATCGCGAAAAACCCTGAATCCATAATGCTCATTGACGTAAGAGATGCTGATGAATTTGCAAAAGGATCGTTTAAGACAGCAGTTAATATTCCGGTTGAAAATCTTGAATCTAAGATCAAAAATTTTCCTGATGACAAACCCATTGTTTTTGTATGTTCAACCGGCGCAAGAAGCGGCGAGGCATTTTACATGACAAAAGATGTGAGAGAATCTTTAAAAGACGTTTTCTATGTTGAAGCTGAAATTGATTTCAAAAGTAATGGAATTGTTGAGATTAAAAAACCCAAATAAGGTCGAAACTACAAACAAATAAAATCTACAAAGGAGATATATCATGTTTAAAAAAAGTATTCTTACCATCACGGTTCTTATCTTTTCAATCGTTTCTTTTTCCATGGCATTTGCCTATCAAGGCCCTGACGGCAACAAAAGAAAAGGCAAATACACTTATCGCAAAGTATTCAAAGCCTGTGCGGCAGCAGGCATGATTGAATCCGCAACCCCCAGCATAAGCCCTGCAGACAAAACCATGGGGCAATGGAAAAATATTTTCGAAAATAAAACCTTTGACGAGTTCAAGTGTACGGACAACTGGGCAGCACTTTCCGACACTGATATTCTTGACATTTATTCATATTTCTATCATCATGCATCTGATTCACCTACACCTGCAAAATGCCAGTAAATGCCATGGGCAGACTTGGTATTTTTTACTTTGGTTTGCCCACAACAAAAATTGAAAGTCACTGTTTGAATTTTTGAAGACTTTCATATAAAAAAAGAAATAACAAGAAAGGGTGGTGATTTTATCCCGCCCCTATTATTACAAAAAAAGTTTAAAAATTCATGGAGCTGCCAATGAAAAACCGGTATTTAATAAAGCGCTGCCTGGCTTTTATTGCAACGATAACTTTCCTTTACTCCTTTCAAACCGCAATTGCATCACCACCCCAAAGCGGTGAAGAGGCATTAGGAAGAAAACTGGCCAGACAGGCGGTTAAAGGCAGTAAAAGGTGGAGTACGATTGACCATAAAAAAATCAAAGCTTTAAACAAAGATTTCACAACTGGAGAAGAAATCACTCAAGCCTGCTTGTCCTGTCATTCCGAAGCTGCAACCCAGTTTCACAAATCCATTCACTGGTCATGGCTTGCGTCGGAAGACAAGAACGATATACGCTACGGCAAGGCCGGGTACTCAGTCAATAATTTTTGTATTTCAGGCAATGCCATGGAAGATAAAGGCTGTCTGAAATGCCATCCCAGCTGGAATAAAAAAGGAATAAAAGGTGAGGTCAACTGCCTGAAATGCCATAATTCATCTGGATTTGATTTTACAGAAGCTTTTTCAGACATCAAGGCATTTTCAGAAGACAATGATCCTGAAACCCAAGAAATAGCAAAAGACATTCAGCAGGAAGTTAAAGAGGCAACCACCCAGGTAACGCTTCCCACACGAAAAAATTGCGGCAGCTGCCATTTTACCGGCGGCGGCGGAGACGGGGTAAAGCATGGAGACCTTGACACCTCCCTGACCAAGCCCAACCGTATGCTGGATGTACATATGGGCGTTGACGGTAAAGATTTTTCCTGCACCAGGTGCCACACAACAGTGGACCACCATATTGCCGGACGGATCTATACAAACCCTGCCGTTGAAACAAGAAAAAGCCTTATCGAAGATGATCTGGCACCCAAAATAACCTGTGTCTCCTGCCATAGCAGCGAACCTCATAAAAACGATTCAAAAATGAATGACCATACAGATGTAGTTTCCTGTCAGGCATGCCATATTCCAACATTTGCAAGGGTGAATCCAACAAAGATGTGGTGGGACTGGTCCAAGGCTGGAAAAATTAAAGACGGCAAACCCTATGAGGAAAAAGGCCCTTTTGGAAAAGCGATTTACAAATCCATTAAAGGCGAATTCAAATGGGAAAAAAATGTAGTGCCTGAATATTTCTGGTTCAACGGCTCTTTGACCAGCACCACGGCCAATGACATCATTGATCCGGCTCAAATCGTAAAGGTGAGCCACCCGGTGGGGGATAAAAATGATCCCGAAGCCCGTATTTTTCCATTTAAAATCCACAGGGGAAAGCAACCCTACGATAAAATCCACAAAAAAATGCTGGCCCCTATGCTCTCAGGCAAAAACGGATATTGGACTACCTTTGACATGAATGATGCAATTGAACACGGCAACAAAGCCATCGGCATTCCCTATTCCGGAGAATTTGATTATGTGGAAACCACATATGCGTTTCCCATCACCCATATGGTGGCACCAAAAGAAAATGCATTAAACTGCACCCAATGCCATGCCAGAAAAGATTCCAGACTTGCCAATATTACAGGATTGTATCTGCCGGGACGAAACAAATCCGATCTTTTTGATGCAATTGGCTGGATTTCCGTTTTTGGCGCCTTGGCAGGTGTATTGCTCCATGGACTGGGACGGTTTTTCACACGCAACGGCAAGGAGGATTAAATGGCGGATAAAAAAATCATCAAAATTTATCTTTACACACGGTTTGAACGGTTGTGGCACTGGCTCCAGGCACTGATGATCATCTGCCTGATTATTACCGGTCTTGAAATTCACGGCACATACCAGTTAATGGGTTTTCAGACAGCCGTCAATGTCCATAATTTTACGGGCCTGTCCTGGCTGATCATGTTTGCCTTTTTTGTTTTCTGGCTTCTGACAACAGGAGAATGGAAGCAATATCTTCCCACAACCAAAAGACTTTTTCTGGTCATCCGGTACTATGCCTGGGATATTTTTCAGGGAAAACCCCATCCGGTTCAAAAATCAAAAGGGGCAAAGCATAACCCGCTGCAGCGGCTGGCATATCTGGGAATCTCCGCCCTGCTGCTGCCGGTACAGATGATAACAGGATTACTATACTATCTGTATAATGATCTGTCAGGTGCCCTTTCCCTGGAAATTCTGGCCGTTATGCACATGTTGGTTGCACTTTTTCTATTAAATTTTTTAATCATTCATGTTTATATGACAACCACTGGCCATTCGATTTTCAGCCATATAGCAGGTATGATAACAGGATGGGAAGAGATTTACGAGACCACAAAAATTGCCGACTGGGAAACCCAGGCCACCCGAAAGAAATAAAAAGACGGCGGCAGGAATCTCTATTCCTGCCGCCGTCTTAAACCAACCCCCTCATCCTCCCTGACAATACGCAGTAACAGCCTTGACAAATTGCCTGCCACAACAAAACATAAAAATTGCCGCTTGAATTTTTCAAGACTTTCATATAAAAAGTTATACATTCATAACTTTATTGCATACAAATTACTTATGTCTCAAAAAAAACAGCCGACACACTATTGTTTCAAATCCCTTGCTTTCCTGATACGGATTTGATTGAATTTTTACTATGGGACACTCTGAAACCAAGATAACTACAAAATTGATCCAATAATCTAAAACGCCCTTGCCATAAGCCTGAAAATCATTTAATGTTCTGATATTCATCTTTTAAACATTTTATTTCAACCTCGTTTTTCTTGTATGGCATATTATTTGCTATTTTTTGAAAAAACATAAAAAAAGCTTTTTAAACAAATCAAAACAACTATTAATTGGAGGAATGTATGGACCCGGTTTTTCTATCAAGATTACAATTTGCCGCAGCAACCATGTTCCATTTTCTTTTTGTACCCCTGACCCTTGGAATTTCAGTTATAATTGCCTACATGGAAACAAAGTATGCAAGAACCGGGGAAGAGGTCTATTTGAGAATGACAAAATTCTGGGGCAAACTTTTTTTAATTAATTTTGCCTTAGGTGTTGTCACAGGCATCACCCTTGAGTTCCAGTTTGGAACCAACTGGTCAAGATATTCCGAGTATGTGGGAGATGTATTTGGCTCACTTTTAGCCATTGAGGCATCTGTTGCATTTTTTCTTGAATCCACATTCATAGGCATCTGGATTTTCGGCTGGAAAAAAATGTCAGCCAAAGCCCATGCAGGCGTTATGTGGGTTGTTGCAGCAGCAGGTAACCTATCCGGCATATGGATACTGACGGCCAATGGATTCATGCAAAATCCGGTTGGCTATACCATCAGAAACGGAAGAGCAGAACTGACTGATTTTTTTGCTGTTCTTTTTAATTATCACGGCATTCTTGAAATTTTACATGTTCTTCCTTCCGGCCTTCTGGTCAGCTCGTTTTTCATTATGGGAATTTCTGCCTATCACCTGCTTAAAAAGCAGGAAATCGATCTTTTCACCCGTTCTTTCAAAATCGCTCTCTTTGTTGGCCTTGCATCTTCAATCATAGTGGCTTTGGTTGGCGATTTTCACGGTGTCAACGTTGCTAAAACCCAACCCGCCAAGCTGGCTGCCATGGAATCCCACTGGGAAACCCAGACCCGGGCACCCATTGTTCTGTTTGCCATACCCGATGAAAGCCGGGAAAAAAATCTGATTGAGATTGGCTCAATCCCCGGCATCCTGAGCTTTTTAGGATTTCATGATTTTAATGCAACCGTTATCGGACTCAAAGACATTCCCAAAGATGAACGTCCGCCGGTTCTGCCCACTTTTATCGGATTCAGAACAATGGTGGGAATCGGCACACTGTTGATCCTGCTGACCATTTACGGATGGTTCAAAAGAGACAAGCTCATGGAAAGCCCCACATATCTGAAATGGATGCTGTTTTCCATTCCCTTGCCCTATATTGCCATAGAAATGGGATGGGTGGTTTCAGAGGTCGGCAGACAGCCCTGGATAGTTTATGGAGTTCTTAAAACATCAGATGCCGTATCCCCAATTGCCGGAAACCAGGTTCTGTTTTCCCTGATCGGTTTTATTGTCGTCTATGGCATGTTAGGGGCCCTGGGCTTTTATCTGATCAGCAAATATGCCAAACAAGGCCCTGAGGCCGCTGCAACCAAATAACTGCCAAGGGCATACTGGGTATTTGACCCGAATCTGCCACAACAAATAATGAAAGTTGCGATTTGGTTTGCTAAAACTTTTATATCAAAACATTACAGGAGTTTAAATATGTTACTTCAATATACTTGGTTTTACTTGTGGGGACTCTTATGGGCTGTATTTTTTATGACGGACGGGTTTGATTTTGGAATCGGGACACTGTATCCTTTTCTTGGCAAATCAGACCGGGACAAAAGAGTCATGATCAATTCCATAGGCCCGTTATGGGACGGAAATGAAGTCTGGTTGATCACTGCCGGGGGCGTCACCTTTGCAGCATTCCCCCAAGTGTATGCCACAATGTTTTCTTCCCTTTATACCCCTTTGATGCTGATTTTATTTGCCCTAATTTTCAGGGGAGTAGCCTTTGAATTCAGGGGAAAAATCGAAAGTAACGGCTGGAAAAAACTCTGGGATACTTTTATTTTCCTTGGCAGTTTTTTACCGGCTCTTCTTTTTGGAGTTGCATTTGCCAATATTTTTCAGGGTATCCCCTTTGACGGCGATGGCATTTATCATGGCAACACCTTAAAGTTGCTCAACCCTTACGGGCTTTTGGGGGGTGTTTTATTTGTCCTGTTATTTTTGCAGCATGGTGCAAACTGGCTCAACATCAAAACCACGGGGGAGCTTAGGGAAAGATCCATTTTGGTATCTAAAAAAATATGGCTCTTTCTGGTTCCTGTTGCCGTAATTTTTCTGATCGCAAGTTATTTTACAACCAGTCTTTATGAAAATTATTTTAAAACTCCTGCCATGTTCCTTGTGATCCTTGCAACAGTTGCTGCACTATTTGCAACCCGTTTTTTCATTGAAAAACAACTTTTTTTTAAAGCCTGGTTTGCATCAGCATTAACGATTGTGGGCGCGATATTCTTTGGAGTTATCGGACTTTTTCCTGCACTTTTTCCCTCCAGCATGGACAAAGCATTTTCATTAACTGCATTCAACGCATCATCAAGCCCCTTAACATTAAAAATCATGCTGGGCGTTGTCCTGGTATTTATTCCCATTGTCATTATTTATCAGGCCTGGGCCTATCATTTTTTCAAGGAGCCTGTCACACAGGAAGATCTTGATATGGATGAAGCATATTAATTCTATGCTTAATTATAAATGTAATATGATTAATCAATTATTAAAAAGGAGAATGTATTATGGACAGGTATGTATGTGACCTTTGCGGTTATGTGTATGATCCGGCAGACGGAGATCCCGATAACGGTATTGATCCTGGAACAACGTTTGAAGAGCTTCCCGAAGACTGGGTCTGCCCTATTTGCGGTGCCGGGAAAGAAGATTTTTCAAAAGAGTAACTGCTACGGGCAAACCTGGTATTGCATTCTGATATTGCGTCCTGGTTTGCCCACAACAAAAATTAAAAATCAAGATTGAATTTGTCGGGATTTTATTATAAAAATTGATTATAACCGCCAGACAGATTGTCTTTTAGACAAAATACTTTTTTCTTCCTGGCTTCTTGTATTAAATTTTACCAAATTTTATCTGAGAGAGGAGGAAACAACCATGGCACTTTCTGTTGTGGATCTTTATGTAAAAGTCCTGCCGAAAACAAATTGTAAAGAGTGTGGATACCCCACATGCCTTGCGTTTGCCGGAATGGTGGTATCTGAAAAATATCCGTTAAAAAACTGCCCGCACATTGCCCTGGAAATCTTGAAGCCGGCCCAAAAAGAGCTTGAACAACAATATAAAGAAGGTAAATGGCTGAAAAAAGACATGGCAAAAGAGGCCCTTGAATGGGCAAAACAACGGGTGGTCTCAATGCAATTAAAAGATATTGCATCCCGGATTGGAGCAAAGGTAACAACCGTTGACGATATGGATCAGATCACCCTTCCCTGCTTCAATAAAATTCTCCTGATAACCAAAGACAGCGTCCGGGATGCATCAGGCAACGAATTGACCCGCAATGAGCAGACATTTGTTTATATCCATATGGCCCAGGGAGGATCGTCCCATCCGGCAGGGAAAATGAAAAGCTTTAAGGAATTTCCCAATACCGTATCAAAAATAGTTTCCATGGAAAAGAATGTGGAAATTCCGCTTAAAAAAGCATTTGCATCCCATAGAACCGAACTCAAACAAGCTTGTGAAAATTCAGGCGGAGAAGATATTACTGCCCAATATGAATCCTGTGATCTTGCCTTCCGGTTTACAGCATTTCCAAAAATCCCGGTCATCCTTTTATTCCGTGACGAAGAGGACGGATTTGAAGCAGACATAAAACTCTTATTTGACGAAACCATTATTGAACACCTTGACATTGAATCAATTATGTTTTTAAGCGAACATCTTTGTCAGATGCTGCTTGGCAACACTTAATAATATCAAATTTGTTCACATCAATCTTAACGGCTTTCAAGTCAGTTGCACAGACCCCGGAACCGGAAGATGTGTATTTTCCTGACTCTGCCATGCTTGACCATCCAAATATTGTTCCGGGTTCAGTTAAGCTGAAATTCATAGAAGCTCCATTTTCAACTACCAGTTTAAGGTCTCCTTCCACAAGAATATAAAGACAGTCGGCAACATCTCCTTTTTCAAATATCCGGTCATCCTTTTTAAAGATCTCTTCAACACAGATATCTGCTGTCTGCTCCATTATTGCATAATCTATTCCTTTAAAAAGGTCTATTTCTTTTAGAATCATTTCCAATCTACTTTAAAAAACTCCACCTTAATCCGAATAAAAAATAAAACCTTATAGGGTTTAGCACACAACCGTACGTCTTAAAACGGTAAAAACAGGCAACAATGATAAATCAATGCAAGGATGGCCAAAAACACAGCGTGTATAAAAAGTATAGCAAAACACCTATAAAAACAGGTCTTGTTGTTAATATCAGAAAAAATAGTAAGTTAAATTAAAATAAGGTTTTTTTATGTAATTTGCTTATAAAATAAGTTAATATTCATATATATGGTTTCGATAGTTATGAAAATTTAAAACTTTTCCTTATAAAATTAAAATTAATACTTGACAAAAACATGCTGATTTGATTAGTCTAAAAACAAAGGATACGCGATCGTTCACCCTGAAGCTTTATACAACCGGTTGAAAAGGTTATTTTAATCCTATTTAAGATAACAGGGCGAGCGATGATACAGGAAACTCAGGAAACTGGATATTGACGTTATCCATTGAAGACGTGGAAAAGTTATATTCATAGTGATTATAAACAGCTCTTAAATTAAGGAGAACAGATGCACAAATTATTGAATGACAGCCCGGGTGAAAAAATCATGCTCCTGGGGAATGAAGCCATCGCAAGAGGTGCTGTTGAGGCGGGTGTGGCATTTGCCACAACTTATCCGGGCACCCCTTCTTCTGAAATTTCTTTGAATCTTTTTCAGATGTCTCAGGAATCAGACCTCTATTTTGAATACAGCACCAATGAAAAAGTCGCTCTTGAAGTTGCGGCTGCTGCTGCCAATTCAGGACTTCGCACCTTTTGCATGATGAAACATGTGGGATTGAATGTTGCGGCTGATCCTCTGATGACTCTGGCCTATGTCGGTGTGACCGGCGGCATGGTGATCCTGACAGCTGATGATCCGTCCATGTTTTCAAGCCAGAATGAGCAGGACAACCGTTATTATGCAAAATTCGGCAATCTGCCCATGCTTGAACCCTCATCCGTACCTGAAGCAAAAGAGATGATCAAGTATGCATTTGAACTTTCAGAGGAACTCAATCAGCCGGTACTGTTAAGAACCACTACCAGAATCAACCATTCCAATGCCTATGTGACCTTTGGTGATATAAAACCAATGCAAACCAAAGGCAGATTTGAAAAAGATCCGGGCCGATGCGTTACTGTTCCGGTGGTCTCAAGGCAACTTCATGTCAAAGTGCTTGAGAAGATGAACAGAGCAAAAGGCATTGCTGAAACCTCCGAGTTTAACTTGATTGAAGGATCTGGAAAATTTGGTATTATTGCCAATGGTGTCAGCTATCACTATGCTCAGGATGCCGTAAAAGATCTTGGTATTGAAAACGATGCAAAAATTTTACGCCTGGGATTTTCCAACCCCATGCCGGAAAAACAGATCAAAGATTTTCTGGCAGATTGCGAAAAAGTCCTTATCATCGAAGAAGGTGAACCTTTCATGGAGGAAGCTGTAAAAGCCTTTGCCCAGGAGGCCGGGATAATCATACCCATTAGTGGCAAATCAGAAGCATTGTTCTCACGCCTCTATGAATATGATCCTGCCATGGTCAGAAAAAATATGGCTGATTACTTTGGTATTGAGTACACACCAAAAGAGAAATTGTCTGTCGACAATGTTCCTGAAATTCCCATGCGTCCACCAAATCTTTGCTCCGGGTGTTCACACAGAGCAACATTTTATGAGATTCAGCAGGCAGCCAAAGATATGGATATCATTTGCCCCAATGACATCGGATGTTATACCCTGGGGTTTATGCCGCCTTTAAGTACGGGTGACTTTGTGATCTGCATGGGTTCTTCGGTCAGCTCTTCCTGCGGATTCGGACAGGCCACGGACCAGAAAGTGGTCTCGGTTATAGGCGATTCCACTTTTTTCCATTCAGGCATGACAGGACTTGTCAATGCCGTATTCAACAACCATAATTTTACCCTGGTCATCCTTGAAAATGATATCACGGCCATGACCGGACACCAGCCCCATCCTGGTGTGGACATGGAAAGATTCGGCCTGGACGGATTCGGTCGGGTAAACATAGAAAAACTGGTGAGAGCCATGGGAGTAGAGCATGTTTCCATCGTCAAACCGTTCAAGGTAAAAAAGAGCATTGAAACGATCAAGGAAGCTCTGGCATACCAGGGTGTTTCCGTTATTATATCCCAGGAACCGTGTGCTTTGTATGCAAAAAGCTTGAAATTGCTGAAACCCAGAGCATTTAAAGTTTCCGATAAATGTGTGGATCACAAGGATTGTATCAACACCATTGCCTGTCCGTCCTTCTATCTTGAAGACGGAAAAGTGAAAATTGATGCAGATACCTGTGTAGGGTGTGCGGTTTGTGCCCAGATATGCCCTGAAAATGCGATCACGCCTTTAAAAAAATAACCTTTAAAAAGAGGATGATATAAACAATGGAAACAACCAGATTAATCATGGTAGCAGTGGGAGGCCAGGGCAACCTTTTGGCATCCAAGGTGTTGGGTGAGGCGGCACTGATTTCAGGCGTGCCGGTCAGAATGAGCGAAATACACGGGATGGCCCAGCGGGGTGGTGTTGTTGAATCAGCCATAGTTTTTGGAGATGCAACCAGTTCAATTATTTCTGATGGTGAGGCAGATATCCTGATGGGATTTGAACCTGCTGAAACATTGAGAGCCTTAAACCGGTGCAGCAAGAATACAAAAGTGATCACAAATACGGCAACCCTGCCGCCTTTTACCGTATCCATCGGCAAAGGAGTTTACCCGGAAGTTGAAAAGACCAAGGAACTGCTCAAAGAAAAATGCGCAAGCCTTGTTGCCATTGACGCAATGAAACTTGCCAAAGAAGCCGGAACCCCCATGAGTGTAAACATTGTTCTTTTAGGCGCCCTGGTACAGTCAGGCGGGCTTGGGTTCACAAAGGAAGATGTGATCGAAGCCATTAAAAGAAGAACAAAGAAGGCGTTTTTAGACATGAACCTTAAAGCTTTTGAAATGGGATATGAAGCTGCACAAAATTATAGCAGTTAACATTATAGAAACTTTGGGGAAATCAAAACAGTGCGTTATGCCTGTAAACGATTTCCCCCATTCTATAATTACAAAAACACAAAACTCACCATAATTGCTGTTCTTTATAAAGGAGGCAATACTCAAATCCTAAGCTATTATGGCAGTCATCAGCAGAAAGAATCAAAACACTAACATGTATTACTTCATGAATCTTGTGAACAAGAAATAAGGAGAAAATGGAAAATGGAATTATTGGAAAGTGGGGTGGGGCAACTTTTTACAGACCCTGATCCGGACAATGCCCGAGCATTTTTCAGAACCAAATCCCGAAAAATGACGAACAAGCTTATGACAGTTAAAGATGCGGTGGAAAAATTTACGCATGATGAAGACTATTTGGCCATTGGTGGATTTGGTGCCAATAGAATCCCAACGGCAATTTGTCATGAACTTTTAAGGCAGGGACGCAAAAAAATGGGATTTGCCGGACATACGGCAACTCATGATTTTCAGATTCTCTCGGCCGGAAAAGTCTTTAATCGACTTGATGCATCGTATGTAGTGGGACTTGAAGCAAGGGGGTTGTCACCCAATGCCCGAAAGTACCTGCAAAGCGGGGAAGTGGAAGTCACGGATTGGAGCAACTATGGTCTTGCTGCCCGCTTCAAAGCTGCAGCAATGGGTGTGCCATTTTTACCGATTCGAACCTCATTGGGAACGGAAACCTACAAATACAGCGCAGCTAAGACAATCGAATGTCCGTTTACAGAAGTACCGTATATGGCGGTTCCTGCTTTGTACCCTGATGTAGCAGCCATTCATGTGCATGCAGCGGATGTTTATGGAAACTGCCAACTAAAGGGTATTACCATATCAGACCTGGATGTTGCCAGAGCCGCTAAAAGATTGATTATCACCACTGAAAAAATCATTTCAAACGATGATATTCGCAGAGAACCCATCCGCACAATAATCCCATATTACCTGGTCGATGCTGTTTGTGAGGTTCCATATGGCAGCTATCCTGGCAATATGGCCTATGAATATTTTTCTGATGAGGAGCATATTCAAGAGTGGATGCGGTTGGAAAAAGATCCTGAGGCATTTAAGGAATTTCTGGATAAAAATATTTACCAATGCGAGACCCATTTTGATTATCTCCAAAAAAACGGGGGGATGGAAAAAATGAGGAAACTCAGGCAAAAAGAGTTGCTCGTTTCGGAAAATAAAGGATAAGGGGGGAAAAAAAAATGCCTGAATATAATACAATGGAATTAATGGTGTGTGTAGCATCGCGTGAATTAGAAGACGGAGTTTCCGTAGGCGTTGGAACAGGCGTACCCTGTGCGGCAACCATGCTTGCGCAAAAAACCCATGCCCCGAATATTATGATCGTTTTTGAAGCTGGTGGAGTAGCCCCATTAATGCCTGAAATGCCTATTTCAGTGGGTGATTCAAGGACGTTTTGGAAAGGAGTCATGGCAACCGGCATGCCTGACATTATGGAAACATGCGCCAGAGGCTTAGTAGACTATACGTTCCTCGGCGGTGCCCAGATTGATATGTACGGAAATATGAATTCAACCCAAATCGGATTGGACCGTAAAAAACCAAAAATTCGGCTTCCAGGAAGCGGAGGCGCTAATGACTTTGCGTCGTTGTGCTGGAGAACCATGGTGGTAACAGTACAGGACAGCAGGCGATTTGTTGAAAAATGTGATTTCATAACAACCCCCGGCTGGCTTACGGGAGGAGATTCAAGAGAAAAATCCGGCCTTCCAAAAGGCTGCGGCCCCTATAGAATGATCACCAATATGGCGGTAATGGATTTTGAACCGGAATCAAAAAGAATGAGAATTATTTCAATAAATCAGGGATATTCGGAAAAAGATGTCCAGGATAATTGTGGATTTGAATTGTTGAAAGCTAACAAAATTCTTGAAACTAAACCCCCTACTGAGACTGAACTTCGCATACTCCGGGAGGAAGTAGACCCTAACAGATATGTTATCGGGCGATAATCACCCGTATTAATAAAAAGACAGGCTGTGGTCATTGATCATGGCCTTTTTTTGTGTTTTTTCAAACAAAGCTATTCCCTTTGGATTATTCCAAATCAATTGGGTGTAAACCAACCCTGCATCCAAAATTCATTCCACCAATCATTGGCTCTCAAAATTCTCAAGTCAAGCATTGGATTTATTGAATTCGGACTCCAAGTTGCCCCAGGAATTTTCAATCTTTTTTGTGGAACTGATTTATGGGCACTCTCTATTTCTCCAGACCCTATCGGATAGCCCATAGATTTAAAATTTTCGTAATTTAATGAGTCATAGAATCGCTTAATGTAACCTATTAGACGTTTCAAACGGTTATTTTGATTTTTTTCATATTGTTCTTCAAGTTCTTTCACGACAGTTTCGACATCTCTCTCAGAAATGGCTTTAATCTTGGTTTAACCCAGCCCGGTCGATCCTTTTGCCTTAATCCGAGTTCTTCGGTCGTTTCATAAAACCGAAATGGTCTTTGGTGTCCTTTCGGTGAGCATGCGTGAAATTTATTTACGGGTATGTTACCAATGTTTCTTAATACAGCATGAGGTTCAGCATGAATTTGTCCAGAGGCTGTGAACCATGAGCCCCTGATTAATTAGTGCTTGACCGAAAATTCGAATCGCTTAATTTTACTGCGGTCATAGTGATTGTAACGGTTTGAAATTATTACTAACTTCTTAAAAAAAGCTTTACTTATCTGAATTACTAAGTTGTAATAAATCCTTGTAATCATAAAGGATTATATAATATTGCTTCATAGGCAATCCATACAAAAAGGGTGTGTCCCACCTTTTACATAATATGATCGTCTCATTCAAAAAAGAAGGTTCAAAATCAGCCTGAAATCGAATTTTATGAAAATTTGATCGCTTTTTTACTCTTGGAGTGATGTATAGCAACCATTTTTCAGGAATATAAGCCCTTTTTAACGAATTTATAAGAATTTTAAGATTGGTCTGATTTTTGCTAATGTCAAAGCTGGGACACACCCTACAAAAATGGCCAAAGGTCAAAAAAATTTCGAGGTTATTTTGCGTAAAACTTTTGAGTTCCAAATGACATTCGGGCAAACTCCTATTGACCAGATTAAAATTGATATGAGAGCCAGGGATGAAATCCCCAAGCTTCTGTTAGGACTTCAGCACATTTATTGCCATAAAGAACTCCGTCAGAAAGTTTTCGAAATTTTCAAAAAGATGATCCTGGAGAATGTGGATTCAAAAAACGGCCAGCCTGGAATGGAGTTGTGGAAAATTCTTGTCATGGGTACCATTCGACTCAACTGCAATTGGGATTATGATAAACTCCAGGATATCGTCAACAATCACCGAACCATAAGACAGATGCTCGGTCACGGATTGATGGATAATGATAAAACATACCCTCTTCAAACTTTAAAGGACAATGTTAAGCTTTTGACACCTGAAATTCTTGATCAAATCAACACCTTGGTTGTCGAAGAAGGCCATAAACTTCTGGTAAAAAAAAGACCAGACGTTTATGGGACGATGTGATTCATTCGTTGTTGAGACCGATGTTCACTATCCCACAGACATCAACCTGCTTTTTGATGCTGTCCGGAAAATGATTCAAATTGCTGCAATTATCAGTCAGAGCCTGGGAATGAGTGTGTGGCGGCAATCCGAGTATAATATCAGATCATTTAAAAAGCTTTATCGGCAGGCTCAGCGATTAAAACATTCCACTTCAAAAGATGAAAATAAGAAAGCCCGGAGGCTCAACTGGTCATTGACGCTCATCAAACGTATATTGAATCTGCCGAAAAATTCATACGAAAGTCAATTTGGACCATTGAAAACATTGATTCATATGATCCGGTGTGCCTGGCCAAAATAGAAAAGTTAAAAAACTATATCGGCCATGCCATCCGCCAAGTCGATCTGATTCGGCGGCGTGTTATTCAGGGTGAAAAAATTCCGCACAATGACAAGATTTTTTCTATTTTTGAACCCCATACGGAATGGATTTCAAAGGGGAAAGCCGGTGTTCCCCAGGAACTGGGACTGCGGGTTTGCATCCTGGAAGATCAATACGGCTTTATCCTGCACCATCATGTGATGGAAAAACAAACCGATGACAAGGTGGCCGTTGCCATGGTCGATGCGGCACGATATAAATTCCCCAACCTCAGGAGATGCAGTTTTGATAAAGGCTTTTACAGTCCCGCCAATAAAAAGGAACTGAGAAACAAGCTGGATGTTCTGGTACTCCCGAAAAAAGGAAAACTGAACAAAATTGAGCGTGAAGAAGAAACAGCCGAGATTTTTGTCCAATCCAAGAGAAAGCATTCAGCAGTGGAATCCGCTATCAATGGACTGGAAAACCATGGATTAGACCGGTGCCCGGATCATGGCCCTCTCGGTTTTAAACGGTATGTCAGCCTCGCTGTTTTGGCACGGAACTTCCAGATTATCGGGCATCATATACAACAGAAAGAGTTGAAACGGACTCAACGACGTAAAGCTGCTTAAACTCAGCAGTTATAGAAAATTAGAAGCATTACCAACAAGAGAGTTGCGTCCAAAATCAAGTAAAATCGTCAAAGAGCGATTGAAATGAACTCGTTCCACCCATTTATATCAGCATGGGTGAGGGAGTGGTGAAAATTTAGCTGGCCTGAGGAGTCCGAAACTCGGGTTTCCGGTCTGGCACTAACTATACCGCAACCCAATGGAACTTGTCGTTTCTTTGGCTTAGAATCTTTAATTTTATCGGAGTTTCCCGAAAAATAAAGGATGCCATATTTTGTTGTTTACATTGGGTTCCATATGTTTTAAATTTTTCAGTTAATTAAGTTTGAAGTATTGGGGTTGAAATTTGAAATATTGGGGTTGAAAATAAAAAACAAGAGAGAGGTTCTATGGCTTCAGAAGCAATATCCACTGATAGTATTAAAAAAATCAAAGCACAGTTTGAACAAATAGCTGTAAAATCAGGACTGGATCATGAACAGTTCCATTCCATCCTGCATGCTTTTTGTTGTGAAAACACTCTGGATGTAAGTGAAGACAAACATCTGGTTCGTGCAGAATTAAACCGGCTTCAACTGGTTTTGGAAAATTTAATCACCCGGGCTGAAGACCCGGATGCTGAAACACGAAAATTATTAACCGTCCAGGATATGGGAGTGTTATGGCACTGTCTTAAAGGTATTTCAAAAGTTTTAATCAGGAACATTAAACCGGTAATTGAATCCAGAAGACAACTCAGAAGGCAGGCCAGGCTGGAAGGTCAGCTTTTTTCACTTCCCAGGCAAAAAGCACTGAGCATAGGTGAAGTAACAAAAAAACTTGAAGCTGAAAACTCGTTACTGAAAAGCAAAATAGAAGAAATGATCCGCATTGCAGAAGAAGCGGAATCAAAGAATAAACAAGCCATTGCAGACCTCAATTCAAAACAGAAAACACAAATTGACTCCTTGAATTCCAAAATAAAAGAGATGACTGATGCAGCCAAGGAAGTTGAAGAGCATCACAATAAAATTATTGCCGATCTTGAAGCCAAAAATAAAAAAGAGATTGAAGATCTAAACAAAAAAACAGAAGAAATGGTTGCTGCCGCGACAAAAGAAGCTGATATTCTTAACCGGAAAAACACAGAAGAGCTTGAGACAAAACATCAACAAGCCATAGAAAAACTTGAAGTAAAGCATCAAAATCAATTGATAGCCTTGACTGACAGAGAAAAAGAACTCACTGCCGCTGCAAATGAAGCTGATATTAGCCACAAAAAAATCATTGAAGACCTTGAAACAAATCATCAAAACAAATTGCAAGCCTTGAACATAAAAATAGAGAAACTCACAACCACTGCAAGTGAGGCCGATATCAGAAACAAAAAAACCGCAGAAGAACTTGAGACAAAATACCAGAAAGCCATAGAAGAACTTGAAGCAAAGCATCAAAAAAATATAAAAGAACTTGAGGTAAAGCATCAAAATCAATTGATAGCCTTGACTGACAGAGAAAAAGAACTCACTGCCGCTGCAAGTGAAGCTGAGGCAGACCACAAAAAAAGTATTAAAGACCTTGAACTAACATACCAGGGAAAAATGGCAGAAATTTCGGAAAAGTTAAATCGTAAATATACAGAAAAACAGACTGCCTGGGATATCCTTGAAAAAAATCTTAACAACACAATTGCAGAACTCACAGAAACACAGACACAACTTTTAAGCAAAAATGACAAACTCACAAAAGAGTTTGACCAGACCAAACAAAATATGGAAGAGACGTACCAAAAAGAAATTGAAACTCAGGTGGAAAAATCCATCCTGACGGCAAAGGAAAAAGCTGACACCAGGGAATCGGAACTTCAGGACGAGATCAAAAAAATCCGGGAAGATTATGAAAAAAAGATAAACGACCTTGAAGAAAAAGCAATCAAAGCAACACCGAAAAAAAAGAAGACTCCGGCAAAAGCCCAGAAAAAAGCCAAATCAAAGGCAAAAAAAGCTACAAAGGTAAAAGCTTAAATCCTTGAACCCCGCGGGTTGGGCCGGACCCCAAGCCCAGCCCGCAAACTTTGCAAACCCTTCTGAAGATCTTCTCATTTGAAATGCTACAAATACGATATAAATTTCAGCAACCAGCCAACTCTTAACTTGTGTATTTCCCTTTTTCTATAACAGCCATGGGCAAACCTGGCATTTTATTTGAAATTTACCCGCAACACAACCTTAAAGAGATCTGATTTCAACAGGTTAAAAGTCCTTTTATGTGAAAGTCTTAAAAAATTCATAAAGAGACTTTAAATTTTTGTTGTGGGCAAATATGAGCAAAAACCCAGGTCTGCCCGTGGCAGTTATATAAAAAGTTGAAAAATAAAGGCAAACTGATTATTGTATGCAAAATATTTTTGTTTAGAAACAAACAGATACTTATAACAAAGGGTCATATTTTTTAGGATGTCAAAAATGCAAGATAAATTAAATCTCCCTTCGGAGTCAGATATAAAAAAAAATCTCACGTTAGATGATAAAAAATTGCCAAGCTTTCCATATGTAGCTGCAAAGCTGCTCAAAATCTCCGGGGATAAAACATCCTCTCTGCAAGACATATCAAAAATTGTGGAAACAGATCCGAGTATTTCCATCAGGGTACTTGAGATTGTCAACTCAGCCATGTACGGACTTGGAAAAAAAGTTACATCCCTTTCTGAAGCTGTTGTGTTTTTAGGCGTGGATGAAATAAAAAGGCTGGCTATCGGGATGACGGTCTTTGAAAAAATGTTCAAATTCGGCCATGCCAAACAGTTTGACAGGCTCCTTTTCTGGCGGCATTGTATTTGCGTTGCCGTATTAAGTATGGAAATTGCCAAAGAAACCGGATATGCTGACCCTGAAGAAGCTTATATTGCAGGGCTTATTCATGATATAGGCAAAATATTTCTCGATATCAAAGGCAAAAAAGATTATAATGACTTCATCCTCGAACTATCCTTATCTACAGATCTGGTTATTGAAAAAGAACGCAGCACAATTGGGATAGGCCATGATGATGTAGGTGCTTTTTTCTGTTCATTGTGGGAACTGCCTGAAAAACTGGTCACCGCAGTCAAATATCATCACCAGCCCTTTGAACATAAAGACTTGACCCAAGAAGAGATGCAGTTGATTTCCATTGTCTCTTTAGCAAACTTGCTGTGCTGGATACAAGGAATCGGATCTTTTGATTTTATCCGTCCACCAGTCCTTGCTCCTGAAGTTGAAAAAACAATACGTCCGGACAAAATTGATATTATCAAATGCATTCTTCAAATGAACAAGGAAGTTGAAAATATTTCCAAATTTTATCATTTTGTTTTCCCATCCATCAGTCAGCTCAGGGAAAACTTACTCTGGGCCAATCTTAAACTTTCAAAAGCAAATACAAAATATTATTACCAGGAAAACCCCTTAACAAAATCCCAGGATATGGCTCAAACCAAAAAGTCAGGAAGCATGCCATCCGACATGGTACTTGAGCTTGGCAAACCCCTTGCCAAAGCAAAAAGCATCAAAGAAGTTCTCGATATCGTCATGTATCAGGTCGGCCTTATTTTTCAACCCCAGCACTGGTCTATACTGTTAAAAGATCAAAAAACCTCGGACATGGTTTTTTCTGTTGTGGTGGGAACAAATAAAAAAAAGCTGCAAGGCCTAAAGCTTCCCAAAGGAGAAGGGGTCGCAGGACATATCATGGAAACCGGAGAATCATTGATCATTAAAGATGTTGCACAAGATAAACGGTTCAGCGTACGGGTGGATAAATATACAGGATTTAAAACCAATTCTATCATAGGAACCCCGCTTAAAACAGATACAAAAATTTTTGGTGTTATTGAATTGATCAATCGAATTAATGAAGATCCTTTCACCCCAGGGGACTTGAAAATTTTATCCTCCATTGCTGAGTATGCTGCCATTGCCATTGAAAGATCTTATTATAATCAGGCCCTGACAAATCTTGCCACAAAGGATTCATTGACCGGCCTTAAAAACCGGTGGAGCTTTGAGCATGCCATCGGCAATGAAAAAAAAGTCCTTCGAAGGTATGGCACCATTTTTTCCATTTTGATTATTAAAATCAAAAGATTCCGGCGAATCAATGAAACAATGGGACAGTCTGCAGGAGATAAGATTCTGAAAAAAATAGCCTTGATTTTGAACAAAATCAAACGCCAAAAGGATGAAATTTTCCGTTATGGCGAGGACTCATTTATCCTGCTTTTGCCCCAGACATACGCGGATGGGACAAAAGCAGCAAAACAAAAAATCACAGACGCTTTTTCACTGGCTATTTGCCAAAAGGACACCTCACCAATACAAATAGATATCTTTCCCCATACTATGAGTGCTAAAGATTCGGGGCAGTTAAAAAATATTGTGGGTAATTTCCTGTCCAAATCAAAAGTTCTCTTAAACGAAGACACGATTGAAAATTTTGAAGACAGCCTGCATCCGATTCTGGAACAGGATCACACTGAAGCCTTCCCTGAAATTAAAAACAAACAGACCTTTGGCAAACTCGTATCATTAGGGGGAAGATTTATTCGTCTGAAGACAGGGGAGTCCGGCCATATCAGAGTGGAAAAACTGTCCATGCTGTCCATTGGTTTCAGAATTTCAAAATCACATAGAATACAAGTCAATGATTTTCTGGACATACAATTCACTCTGGACAATATAAATAAGGCCCTTATAAAAAGACGAATTATGGTCATAAAAATAAAAGGCAATTATATTGATGCGGATTTCTATAATCCACCCCCTTATGCAAAAAATCTTGGATTTTACCTTATGGGCGTTTGATCAGGAAGCAGTCCTTTATTTTAAACAAATTCAATGGCAAGGCTAAAGCCCTGCCATCAAAAAGAAGCTGCGATCAAAAAAGCGGGGAGAAATTTAACTCAAAACAATAATGATCCTTCCCGCCAATTCTTTCAACCAATGGGATTTCACCCCCCAAGCTTCAATCTTCAAGTGATACAATATCTGAAATATTCAACTCAAGCATTTTTATGCTCACCAGGGCTTTTTTTGAATTCCGTGCCAGGGCAGGAAACTTTTCTCCGTGTGCCTCAAGTTCAAGCAGCAACTCTTTTACCTTGAGGATTTTATCGTTAATTGCATTGATATCAGACGAGTTTTTCATGGCCGTCATTCCTTTTATTTGTTATTTTTTCCGCAGATCCTTAAACCGTTTTGCCTTAACTTCATACCGCGGCAGACTGCCATAATCATAGTATTCAATTCGATACCTCAAATTTGTTTTCAGTCTGAGCTGATCAATCAGGGTGTTTTCCACATTCAACTTGGTCACCTCTGGCAAAAGCTCCACTTTAAGCTTTATCCGGTCCACATCGCCCTGTTTGTCAACTATAACCTCAAACTCGTCGCCCAGGCCGTCAATGGATCTGACTACCTCTTCTATGGCAGCCGGTGAAAGCAGCACCCCTTTGACCTTTGTAATGTCATCGGAACGTCCCAGAACACCGCCTTTGATCAATCGAAACGTTCGGCCGCAGGTACACGATTCCGAATCCCATTCAATCACATCCTTGGAATCAAACCGGACACAGGGCTGGGCAATTCTGTCCAAGGCAGTTATGATCATTTTTCCTCTCCGGCCAGGCTCTTCTATGATATGACCTGTTTCAATATCTTCAATTTCCACAAGGAACATGGCTTCATTCACATGCATGCCGTGGGGCTGATCCTCACACTCGTATGCCCATGCACCGATCTCAGTTGCACCGCAGTGGTCATAGACCTTGGCACCCCAGGCATCTTCCATTCTTTTTTTCGTACTGGGAATGCCGGCACCCGGCTCTCCTGCACAGGTAATTTTGCTGATGGACAATTCCCGGGAATCAATTCCCATCTTGTTCTTTGCCACATCAGCCATGTTTAACACATAGGTCGGGGTGGCCATCATGGCGGTGGCATTCAGTTCCTGAATTTTCAAAATCCGGGCCTGGGTATCCAGTATCCCGCCGGGAACCACTTCACACCCCAACTTTTCAGCCCCATAATGAGCTGCCCAGAACGCAACAAAAATATTATACCCAAAAGGAAGAAACACACGATCTTTTGCGCGATATCCCTGTGACCACAGGATAAAGGCCCAGCATTCAGCCCACCAGTCCCAATCCTGCAGGGTATCGGGTTGATATACCGGCTGTCCTGTGGTGCCGCTGGTCTGACGAAAGGCTGAAACCTCTTCCAATGGAACACACAGGGCATCTCCATAGGGATAGGGATCTTTTTTCTGAATATCTCTCATCATGGATTTTTCAACCTTTGGAATCTTCTTGATATCATCAAAGGACCGGATATCATCAGGAGTTAACCCTGCTGTATCATAGAGTGCCCTGTGAAATTTTGAATGGGTATAGGCCCAGGTCAATATTCGCTTAAATTTTTTAAATTGCAGTTGTTTAAGTTTTTCCCGGGGCATTGTCTCCAGTACCGGATTCCAATATTTCTGATGATTCATCTGCTTTTCCTTACATAATGGTTTTAAATAGCGGGAACATGATTTTTTAAGGCGGTCATTTAAACCGTATCCCCCTGCTATTTCATATTTTTCATTCCGACCAAATAATTTTTTATTAACTGCTGATATGTGCGATACATGTTCTATGGCTTAACGATTTTTTTCCATGCTTTTTTTTACAAAATCAACAATTTTTCTGCCGTCAAACCCTTTTTTATTCATCTTTTCAACATATTGATCAATAACCGGCTCAATGGCATTTTTCCATTTTTCAGATTCCGCATCACTTAGTTCAATCACTTCATGCCCAAGGCTTTTAAAATAGGCCAGCCCTGTCTTGTCGCTTTCATCCCATGCCTGACCGTGTTTTACAATCCATTCTTTGTTGATTTGACTGATAATTTCCTGAAGATCTGCCGGGATTGAGTTCCATTTTCTCTTGTTCATAACAACATAAAATGATGAAGTATATGCAATTGAAGTACTCATGGTCAGGAAATCAGTGACTTCCCCCATTCGCCAGCCTTTGTTTGTTTCAATGGGATACATGGCTCCTTGAACAATATTTTTTTGAAGGCTTGAATAAAGTTCGGGCATGGGAAGAGAGACCGGAGTACCCCCAAGGGCATTGATTACCATTGCACTTGTGCCATGGCCCCGAAGTTTCATGCCTTGAAAATCCGCCATGGTTCGAACAGCCTTTCCCTTTGTATGAAGAAGGCCTGCACCATGAGCATGAAGATACATAACCCGGGTATCGGACAATTCTTTGGGCTTTAATTCATCGTACAGCTCATTTACCACTTTGGTGGCCTGAACACCGCTGGTATACCCAAGGGGCAGATCAGCAGCTTCCAAAACTGGAAATCTTCCCCGGGTATAGGCAAACAATGCCAAGCCCACATCGGAAAGCCCAACTACCACACCGTCATAAACCTGTTTAGACTTGCTCAGTGTCCCTCCTGGATAATATTCAACCACCACCTTTCCATCTGTTCGTTTTTTCACTTCATCGCACCAGCCTTGAGCCAGTTTGCTTTGAACATGGGTGGGGGGAAAAAAATTGGAATAGGTTAATTTAATGGGTTTGGCATAAAGAATTGAACTAAAGAAAAATGCACAAAACACAATGAGGGCAATCCGAAAACACATAAAATTTTTCATTTTATCGATCTCCTTGGTTAAAAGTAGTCACACGATCTTATGATGAACGATTACATCACCTCCTTTCATATTTTTTTGGCATTTTTTTTAAGACGGTCAGATCCAGTTGCAACAAATCAGTGCCAACAGCTAATGATACATAACTATACTGAAAAAAATCATCACACAAGAGGTATATAACAGGGGTAAAACAGGTATAAAATATACCAGGTCATATAAAATTTTGATAACCTCAATAGTGACCTTAATTATTTATTGCGAACAAACCCGTGGGAAACACCAGGTCTGTCTGTGGCAGTTATTCAGTGGAAGATAAAAAAGTCTGAAGGTTGATGGATTTATTGGTAATGCCGACTTTTTTCCTGATACGTTTGCGATAAAACTCAACGGTTTTTCCGGATAAATTTAAAATCTGAGCTATTTCCTTGGTTTTCTTTCCGTATTTAACCATATTTGCCACCTGAATTTCAGATGGAGTAAGATTTAAGAATTCCAGGGAAAATTTATGCAAAAAAGGGGAAACAATATCATACAGGGTTGATTCCATGATATCCAGGCACCCTTGCTGGCTGTCACTGAGATTGTCTTCCCTCATTCGCTCAATATAGGGAATAATCAGTTCCCTGACATTTAAAACCATTCTTTCTTCAAGCACGGTTTTATCTTCTTCTCTTTTCTTTAACAGAACCCGTAAAGCAGTATTCACTTCTTCAAGGTTTCTAGTTTTATTTTCAAGCTCCCTGGTTCTTTGTTTAATCCTGAGTTCCAGCAGATTCTTTTCTTTTTTATGCTTTGAAATATCGGTAACAATGGCAAAACTGCCCTTAAACTTACCATTGTCATCAAAATAAGGGGTCGGGGTCATAATGGCATGAAGTTTAGACCCGTCTTTTCTGGTCCACACAATTTCATAGGGGTGGCTTTCCCCTTTTTGGCGTTTTTCATGCTGCGCAAAAAGAATTTTTTTATTCTCGTCATCTAGAAATTGATCAACTTTCCAACCTATGATCTCATTTTGCGTGCGTCCCCACATCCGGCAGAGCATCTCGTTGGCATATGTAGCCACCTGGTTTTCATCGACTTCTGTCAAGCCGTGCCCCATGGTTTCAACAAGTTTTCGATACCGCTTTTCGCTGTTTGATAAGGCTTTTTCTCTGTCAGGCTTTGGTAAAATCATCGTTCCATTTTTAAAGTTATTCGATTTTTTTCCCGGCTGTCTTTTCAATAACCGATATTATCCAGTCTCCCAGCTCTTTTTTACCAACTGATCCTATTTTTTTTCTGATCAGTTTCAAATCAAGCTCAGCCCTTGCCATTGTCTTGTGCCCGCCAGCAGACCCAAACATGGAAAACGCTTCTTTTACAGTATTTCCAGCCCCTTTTCTCAACCCGTCATTTCGAATGATAATTATCAGTTTTTTTTCATACACACCTGAAATAATGCTCCAGTTAACCTTTGAAATGGTTAAAAAAAAGTCTGCCACAACAACCAGTTCATCAGGTTTGGAAACATTGCCGGCATGAAAAAAAATCCGGTTGTTGATCACTTTTCGGCCCCTTATGGCCCTGCCTAAAAAATCAAGATCCTCCTGGGTAAAAGCTGCTCTTTCCACTTTGGTGACAATATTATTATCTGCATACTGATACAGGTATTGGAAAGCCCGAATATCTTTCAGGCTTGCCTGCCGGGTAAAATCAGATGTGTCGGTTTTAATTCCCAGCATCAGGGCTGCTGCAAGCCGTGCAGAAGGTTTTATTTTTTTTGATTTTAAATATTCGGTCATAATAGTGGAACAGGCACCGTATTCAGGACGTATATCAACATAGGCTGCCTCATCAAAACTTATTGGATGGTGATCAATAATAGCATCAAAACAAAACCCTGAAAATTGTTCATTATGATCCGGCTGGGAGTCCACCACCACAAAAACATTAAAATTTTCTTTTTGAATATCATCCAATACCATAAGACCCGGTTCTGTATATTCAATCATGGCAAGGTTATCGGGCCGGCTTATCTTGTTGAAATGGGCAATACAAACTTCACTGACCTTTCGCCACAGCAATCGTTTAATCACCATGGCACTGGCAATGGCATCTGGATCGGCATTGATAACTACAAGGACTTTTGAACTTCCTGTGAAAAGGTTAAAAAACCGTTTGAGTTTTTCCCGGTTACTCATCTGCTGTTTTCCTCTTATTGCTGCTAAAGAACAGGGTCAACGTTATAAAAGAATATCCAATAATGGCAAAAATTGCAAACCAACCGTAAAAAACACCCAGAGGCGCAAGAACTACTGCAGTCAACCAGTGAATACAGATCACCGTTGCAGAATGCAATTTTATGGGAAAATCATCAAACCTGCAAATAACGGACAATCCGCACAGGTTCCAGCCATAAAGGGAAGCAAACACATGCATATGTATCAGCCATTTTGTTTTTAAAGGGTCATACCCTTCAGACATTTGCAAAAATATATAGGCAATGCCGGTTATTGCGGTAAAGATTAAAAATCCGATCCCGGATGTTAAAAAAAGCTTTTGCTGAATTTTATCTGCAAACTTCGAGTAAAGGTAAAATACGGTTACAACAGCCACAAAAAGTGCTGACGTCACAAAAACCTGGGGAATAAATCGTTCAAATAAAATAAAAACAAAAAAAATGATCACACCAAGAGTAATGGTCCAGAAACACAATTCCATAAGCAACTTGACCCAAGATGCTTCTATCTTTTTCAACATTGAAAAAACCACTGACAAAGAGATCAGAGACAATGGAAAAGAAAATCCCAGAAAAAATGTATTCAGGGTCAATTTTTCCATATTCACGAAATTAAAGTATTCATTATTTAAAATAACCAGTGTTGCAATAACAAGCCCGCAGGAAAGACACAACAGCGATGCCTGATGAAATTTTTCAGAGACCGGTTCTCCGGGCTTAAAAAAAAGAAAAGGCAAAAATGAAAATTTATCCGTACGGATTTTTTCCACCAGAACAAACAGTATAATGGAGACAAGGATGGTAATTGGATAGAGTTTTAAAAAAGCTGAAAACGCATAAATAAGCGAGCCTGAAAAAAAAAACCACACTGTTTTGGATACCGTCTCTTTGCCCTGTGTATAATAAAGGAGGATGGTGCCCCCGGTGCAAAGATTAAAAAGAAAAATATGAAGCCGTTCAAAACTATAATTATCTGCCGGAAAATAAATATGAACAAACCCGAAAACAAGGGCAATGATCATTAAAAAAGAGAAAAGAAGTTTTAATTTTATACTCATGTTGATCTACCTTAATAATTGTGTTGGTGATGAGGCTATATGAAATCGAAAAAATTTTATCTGCCAAGAGTGTCTTTTAAGGCCCCCAAAAGTGTTTTATGCTGAAATAAAAACCCGTTTTTCAACAATTTTTCAGGTTTCACGCGTGCGCTGGCCAAAAGGGTTTCTTTTCCCATTTGCCCCCATAAAACAAGGGCCACAAACCTTGGAATGACAAAAAATACTTGTTTTGAAAAAACTTTTGCCAATGTTTTTGAAAATTCTTTGTTGGTAACAGGATTTGGGGCAGTAAGGTTAACTTTTCCTTGGATCTTATCATTGTTTAAAATATGCAAAATTCCTGACACTGCATCATCCATACTGATCCAGCTCATATATTGCCCACCGCGTGAAAGCCTGACCCCGCAACCAATCTTAAACGGCAGTTCCATTCTTGCCAAAGCGCCGCCGGAAGGCGTAAGTACCACACCGATTCTGAGTTGAACAGTTCGAATCCCGGCCTTTTGTGCATCAGCGGACGCATCTTCCCATTGCCTGCAAACCTTTGAGATAAAACAATTACCCATACTTGAGGCTTCTGTTAACATTGCAGCGCCTCCTTCACCATAATATCCAATGGCCGAAGAAGAGATAAAAACCTCGGGTTTATGATCAAGACTTTTCATTTTATCCACAAGCAGGCGAGTGGGAATTATCCTGGAGTCAATAATCTGTTTTTTTTGCCGGTCCGTCCACCTTCCTCTGGAAATATCAACCCCGTTCAAATTGATAACAGCATCAATGTGTCCGATAGTTTCAAGGTCAAGAATACCCTTGTACGGATCCCAGAAATATTCGCCTGGTGACAAGTCCTTATCTGTTCGCACCAGACGGACAACCTCATGACCACAGGTTTGCAAAAAAGGAACCAGCATACTTCCTATGGTTCCGCTTGCACCTGAAACAAGAATTCTTTTCTTTTTGTCTCCTATTTTATTTTCATTTCTATTGGCATGATGCTCCAGGTCATATTTTAAAACCCTGTGCCGGTAGGCAAACATTCTTTCAAACTCTTTTTTGGCCACCCTGTAAAACGGCCTGCTTAACCAGCCAAACGGCAGTTTAAATTCAACCCTATCCTCCATGATGGAACTTTGCAGACCATCAGGATAAAACCTGTGGGTATGTTCCCATTTGGAAAACGGCCCTTTTATCTGCCTGTCTTTGAACACCTTGTTTTCCTGATAATCGAAATGTTCGGCTTCCCAGACCATGGGTATCTTAAAAACACTTAGCCTGAAAATTACTTTTACTCCTTTTTTAACACCATCACCACTGCGGGCGATCATTTTTAATGGTGCCCAGGGAGGGGTCAACCTCAGAATAGCTCCGTTTCTTTCATGCCAGGCAAAAAGCCTTTGGACGGGTGCATTAATTTTTGTTGTTTTTATATAAATAGCATGGTTCATATTTTACTCTAAAAGATAAATGATTCATTGATTTTACGCACCTTATACTATAATAATAATCTTGTTAAAACCCTTTTATCAGTAAGGAAAATTAAAAAACTCAAGGCACACTCTTTGCATTATTTTGCAATAAGACGATGACACTTAAGAGTGCTGAAATAATTCAGCAGCTGATTTTAATTGATTATTATTTGGAGGAGCAAAAAACAATGGATAAATATCAATGTGTTTGTGGATATGTATATGACCCGGCAAACGGCGATCCTGACAATGGAATTGAACCTGGAACTTCTTTTGAAAATCTGCCCGAAGAATGGGTATGCCCCCTTTGCGGCGCTTCAAAAGAAAATTTTAAGAAAAAAGATTAAAGTTCAATAAATGCCACGGGCAGCCTTGGTCTTTCAACCATGTTTGCCCACAACAAAGCTTGAAAGTCACTGTTTAGATTTTTAAAGACTTTCATATAAAAAAAGGAGGCAAAACATAAATGTATAAACCCATTGAAATAGCGGATGGGATCTATTCTGTCGGATGCCGGGACTGGGATATTCGGGATTTCCATGGTTACTCCACCTATGAAGGTACAACCTATAATGCATTTTTAGTACTGGGTGAAAAAAATATTCTCATTGATACTGTAAAAGAAAAATTTTGCGACGAACTGCTTTCCAATATCAGCCAGATTATTGACCCAAAGAAAATTGATATACTGATCAGCAATCATACGGAAATGGATCATTCCGGAGCCATCCCCAGAGTGATGCATAAAATAGGAGAAAACAAACCGCTATATTGTTCAAAAATGGGAGCGAAAAACCTGAAAAGCCATTTTAACCGCGACTTTAATTTCCAGGTTGTGGGAAGTGGCGACGAACTTAAAATAGGGAACCGGACATTTTCGTTTCTTGAGACAAGAATGCTTCACTGGCCGGACAGCATGTTTACATATCTTGTGGAGGATGCCATCCTTTTTTCAAGTGATGCCTTTGGACAACACTATAGCGGAGACATGTTCTTTGATGATCAAATTGGAGATGCGATCATGTCCCACGCAAAAAAGTATTATGCCAATATTCTGCTTCACTTTTCACCAAGGGTTCAGGCACTTTTAAAAGATGTTGCAAAAATGAACCTGAAAATCAATATGATCTGTCCGGATCACGGCATTATCTGGCGGGAAAATCCATCAAAAATCATTGAAGCTTATGACAAATGGTCCAGACAGGAACCTTCCAAAAAAGTGGTTGTCATTTTTGATTCCATGTGGGAAAGTACCGCCAAAATGGCAAGGTCCATTACCAATGGGATTGAGTCAAAAGATGTGAGTGTAAGGCTTATGAACACACGCAAATGGCACAGAAGTGATATCATGACGGAAATTATTGATGCCGGAGCTATTGCCGTGGGCTCTCCGACACTGAACAACGGTATTTTCCCGGTAATTGCAGATGTCATGACATATGTCAAAGGATTACGGCCCCAGAATAAAATTGCAGCAGCATTTGGTTCTTACGGATGGAGTGGTGAAGCTGTTAAAATACTGAATAAGGATTTTTCTGAAATGAAGTGGGATATTATTGACGAGGGCGTTAAAGTTCAATATGTTCCGAATGAAGATGATCTGAACAGATGTTTTGATCTGGGGATTAAAATAGCGAAAAAATTAAAGAAAAAACTATCTTAAAAAAAGAGATTCTGGAGGAAAGAATGCCTAACGAATTCAATGCAAATGAAATTTTTGAAATTGCTATAAAAATCGAACAAAATGGTGCAATATTTTATCGAGATGCTGCAAAACAAATAAAAGAAGAAAACCATAAAGAATTTCTCCTTGAGCTGGCAAAAATGGAAGATGAGCATGAAGCCACCTTTGCCACTATGCAAAAAGATTTGCAAGACGAGGAAAAAACTTCTACAACCTTTGATCCTGATGATGAGACAGTTCTTTATTTAAAAGCACTCGCAGATATCCGGGTCTTTTTTGAAAAAGATCAGCCTGACAACAGCTTTAAAGGCATATTAAACAGTGCTATTCAGGCAGAAAAAGATTCAATCGCATTTTACCTTGGCATGAAAGAGCTGGTCCCCGCAAAACTGGGCCAATCAAAAATTGATGCGATTATTAAAGAGGAAATGAGTCATATAAGACTTCTTGCAGGAAAATTAACCAAATAATATTGTTTTGTTTTATTAATTTAAAACCCCCCACTGTATCATACCCTATCCATACAGTGGGGGTTTTATTTATCCGCTTAACCCGGCTCTAAAATTTTCAAAAGCGCACTTGATTTTTAAAAGCACGCTTAGGATTTCCAAAGGCCATGAAGATTGCAATAGGCTCTTGCTACAACTTTTGCAGCATCAGTTTTAAATTCAGCTTCAGGCGCACTTGAAGGTGTCAGCATCTGTCTTTGCACAAACGTGTTATCCTCTGATGCAAGCTCAATCCACTCAATCCAGTGATCATTGCCCATGGGATGAGCAACACTTCCCACCTTTACCAGGTATCCGCCATCAAGTTTTTCAATCACGGGCACATGTTTTTCCAATGCTGCATCCACTGTATTCTCAACCAGACGGTCCATTGCCTGACCACAACACATGACGGGCGGTTTTTCTCCATGAAGGACCTGTACAATATTTCCACATTTGCCGCATTTGTAAATACCAAGTTTTTCAGCCATTGAATCTCTCCTTGCTCATGTTTTATAATTATTATAATCAACCAAAAAAGAAGTTTTGGATCTAAAAAAACCGACGAAAAAAAATAACAACTCAAGATATAGAATATCTTATATGATAGTTATAAAAATTTTTCCAGCAATATTTCAGATTTATTCCCGGTTAAAATCCCACTGCAAATATTTTCCGCCAGTTGTTCTTCATTTTTGGTAACTGCTTTAAAAATAGAGGCCATTTGATAATAAATTTCGTCTTGGGATTTTAAAGCGAAATAGGAAATAGACGAGTCAAAACTTTTCCTTTTTTTTCCAACTTTTAATTTGGACATCTTTGATCCCTCCTAAAATATTTTATTATACCCTCATATTACGATTAACTCTGCAAACACCATACCAGTCAATCAAAACAAGGAGATTTATGTTCGCCTCCTTATCTTTTTATAAACTGCCATTACAGACAAGCTGCCACAATAAAAAGCAAAAAAAATCTGACTCCAATATATTTTTAAAGCCTTCATATAAAGCCTTTAAAAATTCAAACAGCGATATTTATGTTTTGTTGTGGCAAAATCCAGACAAAAAACCAGGTCTGCCGTGGCAATTATTCAGCAAATCGTTATGCCTGATAAAAACAAAAGGCAGTCAATAAAAACAAAAGAAACAGTCATGTCTCAAACAACCGTATCAATTATCAACAACAGACAATACAACTATGTCCCATATTAAACAAAGACTGTGATGATAAAAAAAAATTGGATTTAAAAAATTGATTTTTTATACTAACAGAAATTTAAATATTTTTTCAAGACCTTATTTTTTTAATTTTCCATCCCGGCTCACCATTTTTTGAAACACAAAAAAAAGTCCGCCCGGAATGGCCTTAAACAGCCATATCCAGGCGGACAAAAAAACATTCAAAATTCATCCGGCGGCTTAACAAACCAATAAATTCTTCACTCTTTTTATCCAAGGACTCTTGCAATCTGCGATTCCAATTGTTCTTTTGGCAAGGCACCAATCAACTTGTCAATAATCCGGCCATTTTTTACCAGGAACATGGTCGGAATACTTGAAATGGAATATCTTGAGCCAATCATGGGATTTTCATCCACATTCAGCTTGGCGATTTTCAATCTGCCCCTGTATTTTATCGCAAGTTCATCCATGACCGGGCCAATTGCCTTGCATGGTCCACACCAAGGCGCCCAGCAATCCACTAACACAGGCATTGAAGAAGACATCACTTCGCGGTCAAACGTATTGTCCATAACAATGACCGGCCGACTTAAACTTTCCACAGGCAAAAATTCTTTACATTTCCCGCATTTGGGTGCTTCATTAATTCGCGATACCGGAACCCTGTTTTTTGCGCCGCAATTTGAACACGCCAATATCAATTTATCAGCAGTCATTATTTTTTCCTAAATCATTTTTGCAATGCTTTTTCCATATTCCTGAGCCGCCTGAATGCCCCCTTCAACCCCGCTTGCTTTGAGCATCAAGGGACCTGATACCATTTTCATACCAAAAATATGATCCATGGTATCAAATATTCTTCCAGGCGCTTCCCCACTCCAGCCATATGCACCAAAGGCACCGCCAGGCTTATCTTTAAGCTCTGCGCGTTCACCAACAAACAGAATCTGTTTCATGGATGTAATCATTTCACCATGATAGGTAGCAGATCCAAATGCATATCCGTCATACCCTTTGAGGTCATCTTCACTCTTAATATCGCTTGTTCTTTTAAGTTCAGCCTCGTGTCCTGAAATACGAATCCCTTCAGCAATCAGTTCAGCAATTGATTTTGTCTCATCCGACCTTGATGCATAAACGATTAATACTTTTCCCATTGCTCCTCCTTATTTTGGTTATAATCAAATAAAATTTTTGAATCAATCATTTTTATATTTTTCATCCCAGTCATAAACATAGCTTTTTTCAATGTTTTTTTAATATGTTCAAAATGCATTTTCACACCCAACGTTCCGGCACCCACAGCCGCCCTTATGATATCTCTTCCCAAAAGCACTGCATCTGCACCCAGGGCAAGCATTTTTAATACATCATACCCTGTTCTCACCCCTCCGTCGGCCGTAATTGTAACCAAATCCCCCACTTTTTCCCTTATCAAAGGCAACATAGTTGCAACCCCAGGGGTTGAATCCAGGACCCTGCCCCCGTGGTTGGATACGGCAACAACAGAGGCTCCTGCATCTGCACACATTAAAGCCTCGTCAGGAAGCATGATACCTTTGGCGATAAAAGGCAAATTTGTAAAATTTACCAGCTCTTCAATATCTTTGACACTCTTTTTGAACACCGGCTGCCCATGCAACGCCATAATGCTTGACCCGCAGCCGTCCAGATCAATGCCAAACGCTTTGCATCCACAGTCTTCAGCATTTTCAATCAGCTTTTTCAGGACATCTTGTGATCTTGGTTTAAATATGGGAATGCCGTATCCTTCACAGGCTTTCATGGCATTCAGAGATGGATTGTCATCAAGTGTATAAAACCATGTATCCCCCCGCAATCCAATAGTGCCCGCTTCTTTTGATCCCCTTAACACAGATGTACAAAACTGGGTTTCATCCATAGCATCATTATATTTCTGGGCTCCGGCCGTGGAGGATGCCAACACTGGAAATTCAAGATCCACATCCAGAAAAGAACAGGTTGTATCCGGCTCGAAATGATCTCCAAGTACTGACATATTCAATTGGATTTTCTCAAGGGCTTCTGAATTTCCCCTGAAAGATCGTCCGAGTCCTATGCCGCCAAGCCCGATAGGCTTGCCATAAGCCTCCCTCTGGCATATTTTATCAAAACTGCCGTCACAAGAAGGATAGCCTGCACAGATTCCTTTGAGTTTTTTCCTGGCCAGATCCCTTACCTGCTCAAGGGATTGGGGAACCTCTTTTATATTAAAAATCATTCGATGGTCTGCATCACAGATTTCACAGATGACGGGTTTATCTTCATAATCAGACATTTCATGACAAACAGAACAATACCACTGATTCATTAATTTCCTCCTTTTTTGATTTAGAGTCTGCCAAGGGTATCATTCATTCTAATTTTAGCAAACCCGTATTCAAAAAACCGGTTTATTTTTACAAACCCATTAAAATCACTACAAAGCGCTATAACCACTAATGACTGATTACTAAAAGACAAAGCAAAATCCGGGCCAATCTTATATTAAAATTTTTCCAACATTTTTTTTGACTAATCTTTGTTCGCAGCAAAGTCACAGGTCAAAAATCAAACAAACCAAAGTAAGCGGTCAGATGTTACTTTAAACTTGCAAAACCGGCATAATTTATGCACAATCCATTATCTTAAGTTTATTGTCTTAAAATCAATCAGGACAGATTGTTTTTTTTTAAAACATATATTATCAAAGGAGAAACAAATGGCCAAGGATAAAACAACTTTATATGCATTAAGCACCTGCAGCCATTGCAAATCAACCAAAAAGCTTCTTTCCGAATGCAATGTGGAATATGAGTATATTGAGGTGGACGACCTGGAAGGAGAAGAACGCAAAGCAATTCTGGCTGACATAAGAGAACTCAATCCTCGCTGCTCTTTTCCCACCATCAAAATCAACGAAATCGTCATTGTCGGATATAAGGAAAAACAAATCAAGGAGGCATTAGGAATTAAAAATGAAAGTTGAACAATTGTATGAAGCATTGAAAAAATCCCAGGAAGCCAAAGGAATTTATTTTAACAAAGACAAAGATCTGGTGTTTGAGCTTCTTGAATCACTTCTTTTAAATAAAAACCGGTATGGATATATGGCCTGCCCCTGCAGGCTTGCCTGTAATGACAAAGAAAAAGACAAAGATATTATCTGTCCTTGCGATTACAGAGAGCCTGATCTGGAAGAATTCGGAGCTTGTTTTTGCGGTCTTTATACTTCACAGGCACTTCATAATAATGAAATTTTGTCAACATATGTTCCTGAAAGAAGACCCCCTGAAAAAATATTTTAATCTTTAAGGAGATAATCATGGATGAATGTTTGCCTGTTATGAATACTGGCCTTCGGGGTGTTGC
Source organism: Desulfobacula toluolica Tol2 (assembly GCF_000307105.1). NCBI lineage: Bacteria > Pseudomonadati > Thermodesulfobacteriota > Desulfobacteria > Desulfobacterales > Desulfobacteraceae > Desulfobacula > Desulfobacula toluolica. Next base: position 2,021,277 of record NC_018645.1, on the reverse strand, counting down.
CGTGGCCAGTTCAAAAATTTGTGATGTCCGGGGAAAACAAGGAAAACTGATCTATAGAGGATTTTTAATTGAAGATCTTGCCCAAAATGCAACATTTGAAGAGGTCTGTTTTCTTTTGTTGTACGAAAGGCTTCCCAAAAGAGCAGAGTTAGAAGACTTTCAGCAAAGCCTGAAACAAAAAAGAAACATTCCTGAAAATATTTTTTCTTTTCTCAAAATACTTCCAGCAGACACAAACCCCATGGATGTCCTTCAAATGGCCACACCATTGTTGGTTCAAAATGATATAACTGTCGGAAAGCCCGGAATTGAAAACACTCTTTACAGTGCGGAAAATCTTATTTCAGGACTGGCAATTATTACGGCTGCATGGGACCGGATAAGAAATAAACAAGAAATTATTCCACCGGACAACAACTTATCCCATGCTGCAAATTTCCTATATATGCTCAAAGGTGAGATACCTGATGATGAAACAGCCCGTTTTTTTGATACAAGTCTTGTGCTGCATGCAGAACACTCTTTTAATGCCTCAACATTTACAGCGCGACAAGTTGCATCCACCAAGGCACATATTTATGCTGCCATATCCGCTGCCATAGGTTCTCTTTCCGGTTCTCTTCACGGCGGTGCCAATGTCAGGGTGATGGAAATGTTAAAGCAGATAGGCTCTGTTGATAAAATCGACGGGTATATTCAAAATATTTTAAATTCAGGCGGGCTTATCATGGGGCTGGGTCATGCAGTTTACCAGACAGACGACCCCAGGGCGATCATACTTGCTCCCATGAGCCAAAGGACGGGACAGATTGCCAATCAACCCCTGTGGTATGAACTTTCAAGGGAGCTTGAAAAAAAAGGCAAGGATGCCTTTAAGGCAAAAAAACAAAAACAAATCTTTTGTAATGTAGATTTCTACAGTGCCTCGTTTTTCCATGCCATAGGCATTGCCATGGATCTTTTCACACCTGTTTTTGCGGTTTCAAGAGTCAGTGGATGGTCAGCCCATGTCATTGAAGAACAATTTGCCATGGCAGCCCCTAAACCAACCCTTTACAGGCCGGGAGCCGAATATATCGGGGACTATTGCGGACCGGATGAATGTCTGTTTACGGATATGGATGAGCGTTAATAACGGCCAAGGGCAAATCCTGGATTTTATTTAAGATTTGCCCCAAACAAACATTGAAAGTCTCAGTGTGATTTTTTTTTGAAGACTTTCATATCAAAAAAAACAATTGTAAAGGATGATATAAATGAAAGTTTGGCAGTGCAGTGTTTGCAAGTATATTCACAGGGGAGACACGCCCCCTGAAAAATGCCCTATTTGCGGAGTGGATGCAAGCAAGTTTGTGCAAATCGATGAGGCGTCCATACCTCAAAAAATCCCCCAAAAAAAAACCGTTAAAGAGCCCTTTAAAGAAACGGGGCCCAAAACACCTGTGACCAAAAAAGACCAAGCACCACCACCTGAAAAATGGTTTGAAAAAATCATTTTTTTGCTGGTAAAACATCATGCTCACCCGATTAGCGTACACGCACCCAACGGGATACTGCCGGCTGCTGTCATTCTCTGGCTGTTGGCATGGTTTTTCAGTTTCGAGCTTTTTGCCAAAACCGCTTTTATCAATATAGTTTTTGTTGTCCTTGCCCTTCCTTTGGTAATTTTCACAGGCATACTGGAGTGGAAAAAAAAATATAAGGGAGCTATGACCTCAATTTTTAAATTAAAAATTCTGGCCGCTACAGTGACAACAATTTCATGCACTATAAGTCTTGTGTGGTATCTTTTAGACCCCAATATCTTATCTTCACCCAAAGCCTGGGTATTTATTTTCATCAACATCATTATGCTTGCTGCCGTAGGCATTGCAGGACATATTGGTGGGAAACTGGTGTTTAAAGATTAACCGGACATCCCCATCAGATATTTATTACAATACCAATTGGGCAATGATCTGATCCAAAAACTGTATTATCGATAAAGGCTTGCTTGACCAAGCCTTTATCGATAAGGTCTTTTGTCACAAAAAAATAATCAATACGCCATCCCGCATTGTTTTTTCTTGCATTAAACCGGTAAGACCACCATGAATACTTGACTTTTTCAGGATAAAAATATCTGTAGGTGTCCACATACCCCATGTCAACCATATGATCCAGCACATCCCTTTCAATCCTTAAAAAACCGGATCGTTTGGAATTGGGCCCAGGATTTTTCAAATCAATTTCATTGTGGGCCGTATTAAAGTCCCCAGTAATAATCAGGCTTTTTCCCTGGTCTTTCAATTGATTTGCATAGTCTAAAAACCAGTCATAAAAAGCAAGTTTATACTCAAGCCGTTCATCACTCATCTGACCATTGGGAAAATAGATATTAAATAATATAAATTTCTTATAATCCAATTGAATGACACGGCCTTCATTATCAAATTCAGGCCTGGAAAATGATGTGATAACTTGTTCTGGTTCTATTTTTGAATAGGCTGCAACACCACTGTACCCTTTTTTTACGGTTGAATAAGACCAGAAAGATTCATAGGAATTCAACCGGATCATCTCATCTGTGCGCTGGTTTTCCTGGAGCTTTGTCTCCTGGAGCAGGAGAATATCGGGATCAAGCTCACAAATACTGCTTGCAAACTCTTTTTTCATCACTGCCCTAAGGCCGTTTACATTCCATGAAATTATTTTTAACTGCTGTTTATCAGACATAGTTGTTTCCCGTATTTTTTATCTTTCATGTCTCATGGTACAAGTTTGTACCAATACAACCCGCTTACATCAAAATGACGGCAATATAATTCTTGCATCAGCGATAACACACCTGTCCCTGGTACAAATCACAGGATTCAAATCCACGGATTCAATATCTTCTTCAAGCTCCATGATCAAATAAGAAAAATTAACCATCAAATATGTCAGAACCTGCATATTCACACCATGCCCTCCACGATATCCGGATATGAGATCTTTTGCTTTTAATGATTCTACCATTGAATAGACATCGCCGGGTTTAAGCGGTGCCATCCGGATGGCCGTATCATTATAAATTTCAACGGATGTGCCGCCAATGCCAAAAACAATAACAGGACCAAACTGATAATCATTTTTTGCACCAATAATAATCTCAAGCCCCTGTAGCATCTGTTCGACAAGAATCATTTCACACCCGTCAAGTTTTTGCAGTCTTTTCATTTCTTTTTTCAAATGATCGCTTGAAGAAATGCCCGTAACAACGGCCTGAACCTCTGTCTTATGAAGGATTTTCTTTGAAACCGCTTTTGCAACAACCAAAGATTCGGATTCTCTCATGAACTTGTCTGCAGTCTCAAAGGAATTGGTTAAAACAAAATCCGGGATATCAAGCCCCCGCATCTTCATCAAGGCTTTTGCATCTGGTTCCAGAACCCATCCCAGGGATTTGCTTTTATCTATAATTTTTTTGCTGTTTTTTGTTAACATGGTCTGCACCTTTTCAATGCCTTAGCCATCATGACTGCCCCGTCCACAGAGGATGCCACCGGAATATTATTAAGTTCAAATCCTTCGATGATGATTTTATATTTATCTTCATTGGGTACATAGGCAATCAAAGGTTTTCCTTCATTTCTTGCCAACTGGCTGAGCTTTGCACCAATATCTGCTGAAACGCCCGGCGAATAAGGAATCAACAAGGCCAAAATACATTCAATATTTTTATCTCTTGACAGATATCTTGCCGAAGTCAAAATATCACTGTCCACAGAACTCCCGGTAAGATCCAGGGGGTTGGCAAGAGAAACAATATTCCTGATTTCCGGTGATAATTTCTCTTTAATGGCATCCATGGTCTGCTGTTCCATCCTGGGAATGGACAGTCCGTACAGATCACAGGCATCCGCTGCCAGAACGCCATGCCCGCCGCTCAGGGAGATAATGCCGACATTGCCGTTAATACCTTTGGGATAACAGCTTAATGCCTCACAAAAGGAGGTCAGCTCATATTCATTATCTGCCTCAGCCACACAATGCTGTTTCATTATTTCGGAAAAAACCCTGTAGTCTCCTGCCAGAGAAGCCGTGTGACTGGAAACCGCCTCAATACCTTTTTGACTCTTTCCAGCCTTTAAAATTACAATAGGTTTAGAACATTGCTCGGCTTTTTTAATAAAATGTCGCCCTTCCCTTTTTTCAAAACCCTCGACATAAAAAGCGATCACCTTTGTATCAAAGTCCTGCTCAAACCACTCCAGCATGTCTGTTTCCCTGACACATGCTTTGTTCCCGATGCTTACTGCCAGCGACACACCAATCCCCTGGCCTGCGAATTTAACCATTTGATCTACTAACACCCCTCCACTCTGACTGACAAAACCGATATTGCCTTTGTCCGGACGAATAATCCGTTCACCAGGCAAAAAAAACGTATCCACATGATCAGGAGCATAAATTCCAAGGCAATTGGGACCGATAAAAGGAAAAGATGCTTCTTTGGCAATATCAATCACCCGTTGCTGTAAGCTCAAATTTCCGGCTTCTGCAAATCCGCCGGATACGATTACCGCCCCCCCGACACCCTTTTTAATACATTGTTCCATCACCTTGGGAACAAACTGTGCCCGGACAGCAATAACAGCCATATCAATGTTTTCTTCGATATGGTCAACCTGTTGATAAAGTGTTTTCCGATTTAAAATTCCCCCCTTTGGATTGACAGGAAATGTTTTTACCGGATAACGCAGATGATTTTTATTATATATCACATTGGCCGGGTGATTATCCTGGGATGTCGACACTCCTATAACCGCCATAGTCGATGGTCTGAAAAGATATTTTAAATCCACTTTTTTCCTTTTTTTCAGGCAATCTTAAGTTACAGCGATAAAACTGCCGTCATTTTTAAAAAATCGTTGAAACAAATACAATGCACAGGTGGTTGATTTTAAGAATAAAAGCCGTTGCAAAAAATATTTTTTACAACGGCTCAATTAGTTATGTCAGGTAGTGTGTCAGGGTTAAAAAAATAACAGCACATATATTGTATACAATTTGCTCAAAATTCATTTTAAAACCCTGTAATAGATTCAGCAGAAGGGTTGATACAATTTTGCGGTCAAACCTTTTTTACTGATATAATTTAATTATCCTGATCAGCCAGGTAATCATCATACATTGATTCTAAAGCAAGTTTGTGTTTTGATTCTTCCTGCACAAGAATCATAAAAACCTTTTTTGCATCTTCATTGTCTGACTGATCGGAAAGCATTGAATAAAGCTTAACCGCTTTTTCTTCTCGTTTCATGGCAATTTTGAGAATCTCAGGCATTGGCATCCCTTCTTCATACTCGGTTTCAACCAGGTAATCACTTATTTTAAGATCTGTGATTTTCTTAAACTCATAGGAATCCATTTTCTTTTTATTACCTGAAATATCGGAAAGAAGTGCAGCATGTTTTTCTTCTTCTTTTGCAAATCTCTCAAAGGTCTCTTTAAGAGATGCCCTGGTTGCTTCTTTGGCCAGGGATAAATAAAATTCAACTGCTTCTTTTTCCTTGTCAATGGCAAAACTTAATATTTCATCAACCGATCCAAATTCCATGTTACTCTCCTCATGTGTTAGCGGTTTTAATTATATTTACTTTCAATAATAAATAATAACAAAGTGATTAAAATGCAAATTGCATACCATATCAATTAAACTATATATACCACATACTCTAATATATATGATAACCCGACTAATTTTCAATTAAAAATTCATTTTCCCAAAATATCGTTAAGCGCTGTATACACATCCGCAAATAAAAAAGGATATCCAACCTCTGCCAGATGCTTGGGAACCGCTCTTTGACTTTGCAAAAAAGCCTTGCCAAGCTGACCCATCACCACCCTCACCATAAAAGCCGGTGCAGGTATAACCGCAGGCCTGTGCAAAACACGCCCCAGGGCTTTGGCAAAATGCTTCTGGCGAACTGGTGTCGGCCCTGTAAAATTAAATGTTCCCTCAATATCTGAATTTTCAACGATAAATTCAACGGCTTTTTCAAGATCCTTGATATGTATCCATGGAAACCATTGCCTGCCATCTCCTAACGGACCGCCTGCGAACAACTTGAATGCAGGAGTCATCAAAGACAAAGCCCCTTCATTCCCAAGTACAACACCCAGTCGCATGACTGAAACGCGGACTCCTTTTTGTCGGGCTTTTAAGCCTTCTTTTTCCCAATCTTTACACACATCTGAAAGAAATCCCCTTCCAGGCTCTGTTTTCTCCGTTAATACGTCTTCTTTGCGATCCCCATAAATCCCCACGGCAGAAGTTGTCAAAAGAGTGTGTGTTTTTCCAGGTTCAATGGCATTAACAATATTCCGGGTTGTTAAAATACGGGAATCATAAATAGCTTGTTTGTATTTTTTTGTCCAATACCGAAAAATATTTCGACCGGCCAAATTAATAATAATATCCGATCCTGCAACATGATCCTGCCATTTTCCTTCAATGGTCGTATCAGCACTGACCCATTCAAACCTGTGTTCAAATCTTTGAGATTTTCTTGAAAACAGATGGGCTTTAGATGTACCTAAACCGGTTACAAAATATCCCTTTGACAGAAAAAGCCGGGCAACTCTTTTGCCGATAAACCCGGAAGCACCTGTAATTAATATTTTTTTCATAACAATTAATCCATTATTATATTGTGTGTTATGTTGTGCTTGATAAAAATATCGGTCAACCGTCACATTTAGTGAGCCAATGTCCGTTTTTGTGATCAAGCTATTTATCTTTGAAAGGTTAAGTTGAAAAAATAACCACACTTTTTCACTTAACAACTGTAAAATAAAATATGCATGGGCCTTTTATTGATTTTTTCTTTATGCTATATCCAGATAAAAAAAAATTGAACATAAAACTCTCAAGGCGGGTAAAGATGTCATCAGACCGACAAAAAAAAAATGTCATTTGTGAAAGCCTGTTTAAAAACTCCCATGCAATCATGTTGATCATAGACCCTGAATCCGGGTCAATTATTGATGCCAATCCTGCGGCGCTTAAATTTTATCAGTATTCAAAAAAAGAGCTGATAGGCATGAATATATCAAAAATCAACACCCTGTCTGAACAAGAACTAAAACAGGAAATGGAAAACAGCAAACTTGAAAAGCGCAGTTATTTCAATTTTCACCATCGGTTAAAAAATGGTGAGATCCGAGATGTTGAAGTTTACAGTGGACCTGTTGAATTTAATAATCAAAAGGTCTTGTATTCCATTGTCCATGACATCACCGAAAAAAATCGGGCTCAAGACATCCTGAAAAAAAGCGAGAGTACCATAAGGGCAATGATTAATGCCACAAAAAGCCTGGTTTACCTCTCCGATATAGAAGGCAATATTATCAACCTGAATACACCTGGAGCGTTGCTGTTTAACAACAGTCCCCAGGAGATGATTGGTAAAAATCTTAATGCTTTTTTCAATGAACCTGATTTTTCAAAACTCAAATTGCTTATGGATGAAGTCACTGAGACTCACAATCCCATCATTTATCAAAAAGAGCATCGCAAAAGACATTATGAAGTTACGCTGTACCCGGTTTTTAACAAATCAAATCAAGTGGACAGAATTTGTGTCTTTGCCAACGACATTACAGATTTAAAAACAACTGAAAAAGTATTTGCCGCCATAGAAACAGCTGGCGGAATCTGCAATGAAATGACTCAGCCTTTGCAGATTATTATCGGGAACCTGGAACTTCTCAAATTAAACATCAAAAATGATGATCCAAACAGACTCTTTGTCAATGCCATGTTATCCCAGGCGGAACGACTCGGGGCTATTACAAAGAAACTGACCCATATCACACGTTATGAAACAAAAAAATACACAAAAGGAAATATTTTTGATATCAATAAATCATCGGGAATCAAATGAACTGCTCACCTGTTTTATCAGAAAACAACACAACAACAAAAAAACATTGTGTATTTTGCATGACAGAACAATTAAACATACTTGTTGAAAATAAAACGGTTTTTGCCATCAGGGACCGGTCACCCGTAAGCCGGGGCCATATGCTTGTCATTCCCAAACGACATTGTCTTGATTATTTTAAAATGACCAGGCAGGAACTTTGCGATTCCCATAAATTAATTGAAATACTGAAAGAAAAGATCCTTAAAACAGATACAACGGTTAACGGCTTTAATATTGGCGTCAATTGCGGTAAAACCGCAGGTCAGACAATATTTCACACCCATATACATCTTATTCCCAGAAGAACCAATGATACACCAAATCCCAGAGGAGGAGTCCGTGGTGTTATTCCTGACAAAATGAACTACTGATTCTAAAAATCGAAAAAAACATCAACTGCCCATTTTTTCTTTGAGTTCTTCCACCAGCTTCTCATAGGAATTTTTCCGCAGGATCTGATCAAACTGGGAGCGATAATTTCCCACCAGACTTACGCCTTCGATCACCATGTCATAGACCATCCAGGAACCATCCTTTGCTTGATACATTCGATAATCAATGGGAATTTCAACTGTGTCCGAAACAACTTTGGTAGACACTTGTGCTTTATTCTTTTTTACAAACTCTTTTACATAGATCACTTTTTCACTGGTATAGGCTTCTATTTTGGCAACATAGGTATCCTCAAGGAGTTGCCCAAACAGTTCAATAAAGGCTTTTTTTTCCTCATCGCTTCTCTGATTCCAGTGTCTGGCAAGACTCAATTGTGACATTTTAGCAAAAGAAAATCGTTCATGGATAACTTTTCGAAGGGATGCTCTTCTTTTTGCAGTAGATTCTTCTCCAGTAAGAGACGGATCACTCAATATTTGCATAACATTATCAATGGTGGTTTTCAACTGATCCTGAACAGAAGATGCAACTGCATTATTTACCGGAATAAAGACACATACAGCAAATAAAACAAGAACAACCAGCCCAAATCGTTTCATCTAAATCCTCCCAAAACAAAAAAACTTTTTAACGTTTACACAAAATTTTATATGCATCATCAAAATCTTTTTTTATGTTAAACACATTATCCAGTTTTGTCAGGGAAAGTGAATTCAGCACATTTTTCCCCAACCCTGTCAAGATAAAATCCTTATTATTTTTCTTGCTCCATTGAAGTCCCTCAACAAGTGTTGCAATACCGGAACTGTCCATGAACAAAACACCTGAAAGATCGACAATAATTCCTTTAATTTTTTCTTTAAAGTAAGGCAAAAGTTTATTACGCAAACCAGGAGAGGTAAACATGTCAATTTCACCCTCAACGATAATGACACCGATGTTATTTTTTTCTTCACTGTTAATTTTAAGATTCACGGTCTGGCTACTTTTTAAAAATATATTTGCTGACCAATTCTTCCAGGCTGATGGCAGACTCAGTATCCATCAAAGAATCTTTATCTCCCAACAGATCATCAGATCCTCCCGGGGATAATTTGACAAACTTGTCTCCTATAACTCCTTTTGTACGAATGGAAGCAATTGTATCATCCGTGATTTTCGTCCCGTTTTTAATTTCCATTTGTACAAGGGCTTCATTTTCTTCAAGGGTAATTCTTTTTACTTTTCCCACCGACACCCCGGCAATCTCAACTGATGCACTGACCTCAAGGCCTTCTATGGAACCAAATCTTGCGTCAATCATAAAAGAGTCAGACCCGAAAAGATCAACATTGCCCAGATTAACGGATAAATATACAAGACAGGCAATGCCCACCATCATAAAGATACCCACTGAAATTTCTGTTTTCCGTCCATACATGATGAATACGTTAAATCCTATAGTAGTAAAGATGTCAAGATATAATCCATAACTAGAATTGAAAGTGATGTCAAAACAACTGTGTTGGTGGTTGCGCGACTCACGCCTTCCGTGGTTGGTTCAGCCGCAAAACCCATAAAAGTAGATATCCAGGTGATCAAAAGGCCGAAACACAAAGACTTGAGAATTCCCCCGTGAATATCCGTAAATGTTATGGCTGTAACCATCTTGCCCAGGTAAGCGCCTTCGCTGACCCCTAACAGTTTAACTCCGACAAGGTATCCGCCGGCAATACCGACCAGGTCAAAAAAAGCGGTTAAAAGCGGCAGGCAGATAATCCCGGCAAGAACCTTAGGACTGATTACATATTTCAAAGGATCAACAGCCATCATCTCAAGAGCTGGAAACTGATCCGTAATTTTCATGATACCGATTTCTGCGGCAATGGCAGATCCTGCCCTGCCTGTCACCATCAATGCACAAAACACAGGCCCCAGTTCCCTGATGATTGAAAGGGCAACCAGTATACCAAGGGCGGCTTCTGATCCGAACTGGTTTAATGAATAATATCCCTGAATGCCCAGGACCATACCGGTAAAAAGAGCTGTAATAAAAACGATCAAAAATGATTTTGATCCGATAAATTCAATTTCTTTGATCAGGCGGGATATCCGGAACGGCGGAATAAATGCCTGAAAAATGGACACAAACAAAAAAATCCCGCTCCTGCCAAAGATCTGAAGACGATTTAAAGTAAAACGTCCCAGTAATGCTGCAATCTCCAAGTTCACATTTTTCCTTTAATCAAACAAAATTTCATCCAGATAATCCTTATCCGCACGGGTAAAAGGGATAGGCCCTTCAGGCTCCCCATTGATAAATTGCTTCACCCTTAAATCCTCACTGTTTTTTATCTCTTCCACGGTTCCTTGTGCAATAATGTCCCCTTGAAAAAGAATAATAATATTATCGGCAATCCTGAAACAGGACTCAATATCATGAGAAACCACAATGGTTGTAATATCCAAAGTTTGATTAAGATCCTTTATCAGCTTATCAATCACCCCTGTTGAAATGGGATCAAGGCCGGATGTGGGCTCATCATAAAAAATTATTTTGGGATCCATTACAATGGCACGGGCAAGCCCGGCCCGTTTCGTCATCCCTCCGGACAACTGGGAGGGCATAAGGTTCTGCGCTCCCCTTAATCCAACCATTTCCAGCTTCATGTTCACGATTATTTTGATAATATTATCGGCAATTTTTGTATGTTCACGCAATGGAAATGCTATATTTTCAAAAACATTCAGGTAATTAAAAAGGGCTGATCCCTGAAACAGCATGCCCATTTTTTTCCTGATTTCATATATTTTTTTTTTACCCAAAGTTGTCAAATCCATACCATCAAAAAAGACAGACCCTGAATCGGGTTTTTCCAACCCAGTGAGCTGCCTTAAAAGGGTGCTTTTCCCTGATCCGCTGCTCCCGAGAATGACAGTGACTTTCCCTTTTTCAAAATGATAATTAATATGGTTTAAAGCGGTGATACCACCATATTTTTTTACAAGATTTTCTACTTTGATCATATATTGATTTATCACTTATCTGTTTATGAATTTTAATAAATGCCATAGCAGACTGACCTGCCACAACAAAAAAATGAAATAGATTTGATTCCAATAAAGCTTGATTAAGTAACTTACCGTAATCACCGTGTCAACGATAATTCAGGATTAATGACAACATCAGACATTATTTCATATCAAAATTTATATCTTTATTTAAACTTACTCCTTAAGTCAAGATGGTTTAAACAGATCCTTTTCCCCGATAAAAAGTCGCATTTGCGCAACATTTTAAAATAACACCATTAATTATTATTCCGATCGTGTTTCATAAACAACCAAAACCATTCGGTTATTATTATTCAGAAACCCTGTACTGGATTTGGCATACTCTTTGCTATATCTTTAATGAAAAAAACAAAAAAACATTTGACTAAATTAAAGACTTAATTTAGAAGCAGATGTTATTCGGATTCCACAAAACATACTAAGCTTCAATAATTGAAATCCGGGCGGATAACACCTGTTTTTTATCTTTTTTAAAATGGAATTAGCAATGATGAGTCAATATGATACAAATTTTTTAAACCACCACTCTTTAAAATATATAGAAATGGCATTAAGGACAGACAGGATTGAAAGAGTTGCCAATCCTGACGGATATGGAAAAAGAACAGGAGACTGTGGTGATACCGTAGAATTCTTCTTAATCTGTAAAAACGATATTATTGAATCCGTCTCTTTTTATATTCAGGGTTGTATAAATACAGCGGCCTGCTGTAATACGGTTGCCAAATTTGTCCAGGGCAAAACAATTGAATCTGCATGGCAGATTTCACCTGAACAAGTGGACAATTTTTTAGAAACCCTTCCTGAAGATCACTTCCATTGCGCAGAGCTTGCAGTGGGAGCGCTATACCTTGCACTGGCCGACTTAAAAAAGGATAAAACCTGATATAAAAAACGATTCAAATAGTCGCGTAACTGCGACTATTTTTTTTTATTTCCAAAACAAACCAGTAGCTCAAAAACATTCCAACCCACTAAAATAATTCATTTATCAACCATCAGTCATTTTATCATCCTTCATGGCACATGGCTTGCAAATTCATAAAAGCCGAACCAAAAAAAATCAAGGGAGATAAAATATATATGATTCATATACTGTTGGTAAGCCGGGAAAAAAACGCCTTTGAAAAACTTGAAACAGCCTTTTCGGACAATAAGATAACAACCGAATGGACTGACAAGGGACAAGAAGCCCTTTCCAGACTCACAGAAAAAAAGATCGACCTGTTCATCACGGAGGAACAACTGCCTGATATGACAGGCAGAGAGCTGATCGAAAAAGTCCTCTTTAAAAATGCCATGATGAACTGTGTGGTATTAAGCGAACTGGCCCATGATGAGTTTCATGAAGCCTATGAAGGATTAGGCGTTCTGATGCAGTTCCCTTTGGTTCCGGATAAGGAACATGTCCAAAAGCTTTTGGATCACCTGAACCTCATTGCTCAAATTGCAAGCCGTACAAGCAAATCAAAAGGAGAATAAATCTGATGATTATCAGTATTGCAAGCGGCAAGGGAGGAACCGGTAAAACAACCGTATCAACCAATCTTGCGCTTTCTATTGAACATAAAGTACAACTTCTTGACTGCGATGTTGAAGAACCCAATGCACATCTTTTTCTCAATCCTGTCATGAAAAAAAAAGAACCGGTAATTGCTCCCATACCTGAAATTGATCTTGAAAAATGCACCTTTTGTAAAAAATGCATGGACATGTGCAGATATGGTGCCATTGCTGTTTTAAAAAAAGATGTCCTCACCTTTGACAACCTGTGCCATTCATGCGGCGGATGTTTTGAGATCTGCCCTGAAAATGCAATTGTTGAAAAAGACCGGATTCTGGGTGAAATTGAGCATGGATCAGCAAGAGGCATTTCTTTTATCCACGGCCGCATGGATGTCGGACAGGTCATGGCTCCGCCCATTATCAAAAAAGTAAGATCCTATACTGACCCAGACTTTGTTACCCTTATTGATGCGCCTCCCGGAACCTCATGCCCGGTAATTGCAGCAATGAACAAAGCTGATTTTGTCCTTCTGGTAACCGAACCGACACCCTTTGGTCTTCATGACTTAAAGCTTGCCGTTGAAACGGTTAAAATTCTTGGTATCCCCCACGGACTTGTCATCAACCGGGCAGGTTTGGGAAATGATGATGTAAAAATATATGCAGAAAAGGAGAACCTGCCCATACTCATGGAAATTCCTTTTGATAAAAAAATTGCACAGATCTATTCCAAAGGTCAAATGGTTGTTGACGAACTGCCGGAGTATAAAGAAAAATTTCAGGCCTTGTTCGAGAAGATAGTGCAATTGGTTGAAAAAGGAGGACAAAGCAAATGAAAGAGCTGGTTATTTTAAGCGGAAAAGGCGGTACGGGAAAAACAAGCATCACATCAGCTTTTGCCTCTTTGGCACAAAACATGGTTCTGTGCGATGCTGATGTTGATGCAGCAGACCTTCACCTGATATTAAGTCCTGATTTTAAAAAAACTGAAGATTTCAAAGGCGGCCATGAAGCAGTGATCGATCAGGACAAATGCACACAGTGCGGCAGGTGTCTTGAGGTGTGCAGGTTTGATGCGGTCAAGGATACCTTTGAAATTGATTCAATTGAATGCGAAGGCTGCGGAGTTTGCGTTGACCTTTGCCCTGAACAGGCCATTGATTTTCCAGAAGTCATTTGCGGACAATGGCATATTTCAGACACACGTTTTGGTCCCATGGTTCATGCAAGACTTGGCATTGCCCAGGAAAATTCAGGAAAGCTGGTTGCCCTTGTCCGGCAGGAAGCAAAAAAAATCGCAGAAAAAAACAAGCTTGATCTGATTTTAACGGACGGGCCTCCGGGCATCGGGTGTCCTGTCATTGCCTCCATCAGCCAGGCAACCGCCATACTGATCATTGCCGAGCCAACGGTTTCAGGTTTCCATGACATGGAAAGGGTCGGGCAACTGTCCAAACATTTTAACATACCTGCCATGGTCTGCATCAATAAATATGATCTGAATCCGGATCAAACTAAAAGAATTGAAGATCTTGCCAAAGAGACTAACATTGCTGTTGTGGGCAAAATATCATTTGACAAAACATTTACCCAAGCCATGATCCAGGCAAAAACCATTTTTGAATACGACAAAAACTCACAAGCCAGTCTTGAAGTACGGCAGATATGGGACACCATTGTGTCTTTGCCGCAATTCAACACACCTGTGAACAATATACTGCAACATTTATAAAAATAAATACTTAAAAGGAGCAATTAAATTATGAAAAACGGAAGAATAGCAATCCCTTCAAATGGCCAGGGCGGACTTGACGGAACAAGAGCAGGCCATTTCGGACATTGTGATGTATTTACCTTTGTAGACGTGGAAGATGGTGAAATCAAAAAAGTATCAGTCCTCCCGAATCAGGAACATGCCCAGGGCGGTTGCATGGTGCCGGTCAACCTCTTGTCTGAAAACAGGGTAAATGCACTGATTGTCGGCGGCATTGGAATGCGCCCCCTGATGGGTTTCAGACAGGTAGGAATTGATGTATTCCATGACGACCAACGTCCTGATATCAAACCCGTTGTAATGGACCTGATTGCAGGCAAGCTGTCTGAAATCAACAATGATCAGGTTTGTGGCGGTGGTGGCGGACAGGTGTAGCAGACAGCGCAATCAATTTATAAAGGAGAATAGTATAATGAAAATAGCTGTCACGTCACAGGGAGACACGCTGGATGCCCAACTTGATCCAAGATTCGGAAGAGCAGCGTACATTATCGTAGTAGATACGGAAACACTTGAATTTGAAGCATTTGATAACAATGAAAACAAAAATTCATTCAAAGGAGCAGGTATTCAAGCGGCAGCAATGGTAAGTGAAAAGGAAGCAGAGGTATTGCTGACAGGATTCTGTGGCCCCAATGCCTTTAAAACCCTTGAAACAGCCGGTGTAAAAGTAGTAAATGATCAGAGCGGCCGGATCATTGATGTGGTACAGAACTTTAAGCAAGGCAATATTGTTTTTGCCGAAGATGCCAACAAAGACGGTCACTGGTAAACAATTATTCGGTTAGAAAAGAAAAGCACCTACCCAAAGCATAGAACCGCCCATTCAAAGACCAGGGTGCTTTTCTTTTCTTTATTTCCCGTGCTTATTCATTAAAAAAGGAGAGACAAATGCCCCTTTATGATTTTAAATGTGAGGATTGCGGAAAAAACAATGAAATCCTCATCATCAAAACACAAGATATGCCCGCATGCAAATCATGCGGCAGCACAAACATGATAAAACAGCTATCTGCCCATTCGTCAAGCTCAGGCCCTGTTAAAAACAGCATGCCCGGCCCTGGAGATACGGCATGCTGTGGATCTGCACCCGGTCAGGCGCAAGGATGCGCTGGACCTGGAAGCTGTTGTGGAAAGAGTTTTTAATCATGAGTAGCTTAGATGATTTTTTAGACAATCTTCAAAATGAAATATTTGAGGAAGCAAAGCAATCCCTTGGTGAAAAAGGATTCCAGCGGTGGCGCAACCCTAAATTTCACGGAAGAATGGAGAATCCAGATGGTCAGGCAAGGGTAATAGGCGAATGCGGCGATACCATGGAAATCTATTTAAAGTTTGAAAACAACAGGGTTTGCAATGCGTCCTATTTTACGGACGGGTGTGCTTCAAGCGGAGTCAGCGGTTCCTTTGCAGCAGAACTGACGTTGGGAAAAGACCCGGATGAGATAACGGATATAACCGCAGACATGGTTTTAGAGACAATAGGCAGGCTGCCTGAAAAAGATTTGCATTGTGCAGGACTTGCGGCAAGAACCGTCCAGGAAGCATTAAGCAATTATATGTCAAGCCTTCAAAAAAAACATTTAACATAAAACCAGGGAGACCACATGGCGTTATATAGATATGGTGACAGAATCCCCCAAATTGGAAAGAACTCATATGTAAGCGATTCCGCAAGGGTCATTGGTGATGTCACCATTGGTGACAATTGTTATATCGGTCATGGGGCTGTTGTCCGGGGAGATTATGGTAAAATTATCATTGGATCAGGAAGTGCCATAGAAGAAAACTGCACTCTCCACATCAGGCCCAACGGTGTTCTTGAGCTGGAAGAAAGTGTTACAGTTGGGCACGGGGCCATTATTCACGGTAAACTCATAAAATCCCATGCCGTAATAGGAATCGGCTCCATTATCGGATTTGATGTGGTCATCGGATCATGGGCCATTGTTGCTGAAGGGTCTCTCATACCCAAAGGAAACATCATTCCCGACGAAAAAATCACCGGTGGCGTCCCTTTTAAAATCATTGGA
This sequence comes from Desulfobacula toluolica Tol2, assembly GCF_000307105.1. Lineage (NCBI taxonomy): Bacteria > Pseudomonadati > Thermodesulfobacteriota > Desulfobacteria > Desulfobacterales > Desulfobacteraceae > Desulfobacula > Desulfobacula toluolica. The sequence continues at coordinate 2,004,562 of NC_018645.1, read as the reverse complement.
GATGTCAAACAAAAACATAAGGATTTCTGGACATATGGAAAACAGCTCTACGTTGACCTTGCCAAAGAATACCCTGAAAAATTTGAAAAACTTTAAATACCCTTAAATACTTAAAGATCACAATGGAAATACCTTTAAATTTAACTCATCACTGCATAGAAACAGCATCCAAAAGAGAGTATGAGCGTATGGTCAGGCAATGCTTTAAAATATCTGATACTGACAATGAAAGAATGCCCCTTGAAAAGAAAATCAGTGCTTTAATATATTTCCTTGAAAAAGCTGATTTTTCAGACCTCAGAAACCAGTGTAACAAGATCTATTCAGATAAAAAAGATGAAAAAACAGCTGATCTGATCATACCTAAAAATTTTAAAGACATGTATGTGGGCATCGACAAAAAAACCCTTTACCCGATTTGGAAAAACAAATAGAACGTTAAATCATGATTTAGTTTTGGGATCAAAAAAAAAGACCTGGAGCTTTTGCTCTACGACAATCTGATCAAAGCACAATAATGGGTGGGGAATGGCTGCGTTAGATCACTGGTTCAATGATATCAACAATTGCTTCAAGGCTGTTTGCCTTTGACTGATATCATGATTTCTGACAGCCATTGACAGGGCTTTTCGCGTACCCACAAAAACGGCAAGTTTTTTTGCCCTGGTTATCCCTGTATAAATCAAATTTCGAAAAAGCATTTTAAAATGCTGTGTCACAATCGGGATAATAACAATTTCAAATTCACTGCCCTGGGATTTATGTATGGTTATGGCATAGGCCAGATCAAGCTCCATAATATCATTTTGCCTGTAATGAACCTGCCGGTTATCAGGATAAAAAGAAACCGTGCATGTTAAATCAACATTGTCAATCTCTGTGATAACGCCAATATCACCATTAAAAACCCCCAGATCATAATTGTTGCGCCGGTGAATAACCCGGTCTCCTGCTCTAAAAATTCTTTCTCCAACCTTTAACTGCCGTTTGCCTTCAGCATATGGATTTGAAGTTTCCTGAATCAGTTTGTTTAAACTGACTGTCCCAAGGCTTCCTCTTGTCATGGGAGAAAGGATCTGAATTTCACAATTGCCATAATATTTGGGAATCCATTCCTGATAAAGCTTTTTAACAACATCAACCGCACAAATGCCGTAATGCAGAGATGACCAGGGATGAACTTTTTTTACAACCATAAGCAGTTCTTCACTCCTGGTTTGGGCTGCATACACTTTTTGCAGATCCACATGCTCAAATTTTTTGGGGATGGTTATTTCCGTTTCATAGGGAATCACAGGTTCTTGGACACGAAACTCAAACAAGTCGGCATCAGCGGATTCCCCGGACAAATTGGATTGATTGGACAGATCGGACAGGTTGTTTTCCAATTCAGGAGGTGTTAACCCATAAAAATGTTTCACCCGTGCAATAAAATTGATCTGCTCTTTGGTTGCCTCCTCCGAATCAAGAAACAGGCAATCGCTTGTATCCTGCCAGATTTCAGGACTTTTAAAGGGTGATTTAATCCAGGGTATCTTACCTTTATTGATCTGGTGGGCATATTTGATGATCAAAGACGATTGAGCCTGCCGAAATATTTTTGTCAGTTTAAAACACGGCACCTTGCCTGATGAAATGATGTCCTTTAAAACATTTCCCGCACCCACTGAGGGCAACTGGTCGGAATCTCCAATGAACAAAATCTGAGCGGTTTCAGGAACAGCCTTGAGCAATGATGCCGTCAAATTGATATCCAGCATTGAACATTCATCAACAATAAGAAAATCTGTTTTAAGCGGTGTTTTTTCATCTTTTTTAAATTTTCCGCCCTGCCATCCCAGCAGCCTGTGGATTGTTTTGGACTCTTTTCCAATAACATCCATCATTCTTTGGGCCGCTCTGCCGGTCGGTGCTGCCAGAATAACATTTAACCCCATGGCTTCGATTAATTTAACAATGACAAGGGTGGCAGTGGTCTTACCACACCCTGGCCCGCCTGTAAGAATTGAAAATTTTTCACGCACAACACCGCAAACCGACTCTGCCTGCTCATGGCTCAAACAGATATCTTTTGCTTCACAGTACACAGATATCCAACGCTCAACCCTTGCCTTTTCAACCTGTGGTGGATTTCCAATATCAACAATTCTTTTTGCAACATAGAGTTCATCAAAATACAAAGATTTCGAATAATAGCATCGTTCACTGGTGCCGTTTTCCAAAACAAGATCCCTGACCATGAGAAGCGTTTCTTTTTCCATATCTTGCAACAGCTCCATCAGTTTATGGGACAGATCCAATTGCAGTAACGCTGTAACCTGCTCATCAATCTGGGAAGCCGTCAAATAACAATGCCCGAAATTCCTGCTTGCAGCCAGGGCATGCTTGATGCCGGCCATGATGCGTTGCCGGCTGTCAGGTTCAAGCCCTATACTCAACGCCACCTTGTCTGCAGAAAAAAAACCTATTCCGTAAAAATCATTTGCCAGCCGGTAAGGATCTTGAGTAACAATCTTTATTGCGTCATCCCCGTACTTTTTATAGATCCTGACCGCGAACAAAGTGCTGATGCCATGGGACTGTAGAAACATCATCACTTCCCTAATGGATTTGTGTTCTGTCCAGGCCTGACTGATCATATCCAGTTTTTTTTGGGCAATGCCTGGAACCTCAGTGAGTCTTTCTATATTTTCTTCAAAGATATCAAGAGTTTGTCTGTCAAAATACATGACAATTTTTTTAGCGGTTTTGGGTCCGACACCTTTTATCAACCCTGAACCCAGATATTTTTCCAATGCAGCAGCTGTGGCAGGTTTTTTTTCCCTGGCAACTGTTGCCTGAAACTGGCGGCCATATTTGGGGTGAATCGTCCAGAACCCTTCAAATTCCATTGTAGCACCGGCAAATACTTTTGTTTGATGCACAATAACGGTTTCCTGTCCATGGGGATTATTAAACGGCAATACCCGGAGAATGGACCATCCATTATCAGGATTGTGAAAGGTAACCCTATCAACAATCCCTTTGATGATCTCAGTGATAACACCTGTCTGGTTGACCGCCTGGTTGACTGCCTGCTGTCTCATTTTATCCTAATCCTTGACAAGATCCATACAATGACATTAGATACACTAAACTAAAAGGTTTTTTCAATATATTAATAACTGCTATGGGCAGACCCGGCCTTTTTATACAATAATCTGGTCAACTTGGTCTACCCACAACAAAACAGGAAAGTCGCTGTTTGAATTTTTGAAAACTTTCATATAAAAAAATAAGGATGGAAATTGAAAAATTGGCAGGTCTATTTATTAAAATGTTCTGACAACTCTTTGTACTGCGGCGTGACAAAAGATCTTGATAACAGATTATCAAACCATAATAATGGCACTGCATCAAAATATACAAGGTCCAGGCTTCCGGTAAACATTGTTGCAGTAAAAAATGATCTTACAAAAAAGGAAGCTTTTAAACTTGAATATCAAATCAAAAAACTGCCGGCAGAAAAAAAAATTTCTGCTTTGAAACGTGGAAACCCTGAAAAATGAAAGCTGTTAAAATCCCATATGATCAGTTGAACCCTGACACGCTTCATGGCGTTATTGAAGAGTTTGTCACCCGTGACGGCACGGATTATGGAGAAATTGAGGTTCCCCTGGAAACCAGAATTTCCCAGGTGCTTGCCCAACTCAAAACCCAAAAAGCTGTTATTGTTTTTGACCATGATTCTGAAACCTGCACGATTTTGAGAAGCGATGACCCTGTTTTAAAAAAACTTAAAGATTAATTTTTTTTCTAAAAAACAACACAACCCATGAAAATAACATACAATTATTAATTCTTTCCGATTTTAATTCTTTCCAAGGGAAAAAAAAATGAAACAACCTGAAATTGATTATTGGATTACCTGCATGCTGGAGACCTTCAGCAATGTATCCGATCTGAATATTACAGTGGGAAAAGGTCTTCAGGTGGAATCTTCAGGAGAGCTGACAACGGTTCCCGTTGTCCCTGAAGTAACAGAACTCACCCCGTTCCAGGCGGAAGTGTTTGCCTTAAACCTAATTGGAGGCGATCCTCGGCTTCTTGAAGATCTGGTTACCACGGGCTCCTGTGACCTGTCCTACTGGCTGGGTAATAAAGCCAGGTTCAGGGTCAATATTTTCAAACAAAAAAATCATCTGACCACGATCTTAAGAAAACTTGAAACCACCATCCCCAGCATTGAAAAATTAGGACTTCCCCCTATTTTTCATAAAATGGGCGAAGAAAAGAACGGCCTTATACTGGTTACCGGTGCCACAGGTTCAGGAAAATCCACCACACTGGCGGCACTGCTCAACCAGATCAACGAAGAAAAATCCATTCATGTGGTAACCCTTGAAGACCCGGTGGAATTTGTACATCCCCATAAAAAAGCAACCTTTAACCAGAGGGAGTTGGGAAACGATTATGATTCTTTTCCCACTGGACTTAGGGCGGCTCTTCGTCAGGCTCCCAAGGTCATCCTGGTCGGGGAGATGCGGGACAGGGAGACCATGGAAATAGGCCTTTCCGCTGCCGAGACAGGTCACCTGGTGGTTTCCACCCTGCATACGGTTGATGCAGGACAGACCATTAATCGTATCCTTGGCATGTTTGACCAGGAAGAGCAACCCCAGATTCGCCACAGGCTTGCGGACACCATTCGATATATCGTCTGCCAGCGCCTTCTGCCCAAAATCGGCGGAGGACGGGTTGCAGCCCTGGAAATTCTCGGAATGAACCTGAGAATCAATGATATCATCCTGAACGGTGAATCCGAAGGCAAGACCATTAATGATGTCATCACCAATTCCCGGGCATTTGGCATGCAGGCATTTGACCAGCATATCCTGGAGCTGTTCCAGGAGGGCCTGATCTCAGAAGAGACAGCCTTTGCCTATTGTTCCCAAAGAAATGTGCTGTCCCAGGAAATGGACATCTTAAAAAGGAAAAAAGGGGAAAAAACCTCTGCCATTGAAGGACTGTCCATTGACTGGCGGGATGATGAAAGCACTGAAGAAAATAAAACAGACAACGCCGATGACCAGGCTTAACCCCGCATGCTTGATTGAGTGGAATGAGTGAAAGGAAAAAAAATGATTTCAGAATGCCCCAATTGCAACCAGCCTCTTCGTTTTTCAGATGCCCACAAACAGAAACTGGCTACAGCCATTGAGAAACTGGCACCCGGACGAACCCTGAAATTTGGATGCCCCAAATGTAAAAAATCTATAGAACTTGGCCCGGACGGATCTGCCGTGGAAAGGAAAAAAACACCTGCCACGGCACAGACCGGCACACAACACCCACCCCGGACTCCTGTTGCCCCACCAGAACCACAGGATATCGGATGGCTTTCCAGCGGAGAATTAAATGAGGATCAGATTGTTAATAATATCCCCACGGCCATGGTTCTTATGCCGGACGACAAAACAAAACAGACCGTAACCAAAAGTCTTGAAGAACAAAAATATCAGCTTTATTTTCCCAAAACAGTGGATGAGGCCGTTAACAGCATGAGATTCCGGGATTTTGCCGTGGTTGTTTACCACAGCGAATATGAGGCATCACCCTTAAAGACACAGGATTTTCATCAATTCATGATGCAGCTGAGCATGTCAAAGCGCAGGTCCATTTATTACATCCTTATAGGACCGGAATTTCAGACGCTCTTTGATCTGGAGGCACTGACCAACAGTGCCAATCTTGTGGTAAATACAAGTGAGGCAGAATATCTTTCCACTATATTGAAAAAGGGCAGCGCAGATTATGAGGCACTCTTCAAACCCTATAACACTCTTTTAAAAAAGCATGGAAAAAATTAAAAAAATCAAGCATGTCTCATCAAAAAATGCCGTATATCAAATGAACCATGACTTTATCCAGGCAAGCAATCCTTTGTTATCTGTTTTCGGCTGTGTTCTTACAGAAGAATTCTTATGGTTATCAACTGGTATTTTTGAATCCGGCAAAACATCTCTTTTTGGGGGGATAACGCCTGTAATACTCTCTGATTTCTTTTCCAGGGATACCAATATTTCCTGGACAATATTGTCCCGGATTCCTTTTTTTGAAAACAGCAATCCTGATTGTCCTGCAATCCAAGTTGATTCAAATCCCATTGTACACCCATCACCATTTGTTCCAATACCGGACATTGCGGCTATAGAACAGGCAGACTGGAGCAATGCTGCAATATCCCTGTACTTTTCCGGTGCAGAACCAGGATCTTGATAAAATTCAACACCAGCACAAATGCGGGAAGGAATATTCCAGATGGTCATCAGTTTAGATGCAATAAGGGTATCTGTGGTACCAAATTCATCCAGTTCAATAGTGTGAAGCGGCTGCTCTAATTCAGCCGCTTTTTGTATGCATTTTGAAAATTCAACCGGATAATGGATGGCAAGAATTAATTTTCCAATACCATGAAGCAATCCGGCAATATAAAGTTCGCCCGGCAAGGCATTCATATTCAAATTAGGATGACCAAGGCGCCTGGCGGCAGTGGCACAGGCCCAGGAAAACGCCCAATAGTCTTTGGTTGAAAATCCCTCTATTTCAGGAATTTTTGGAAGTATGCGCTGGAAAAAGTAAAGATTAACGGAATTAATCGCTTCTTGAAGCCCGACACGGGTAATGGCGGCCCGCAAACTGAAAATTTCATCAATCCCCTTGAAATAAATGGAATTTGCCAATTGAAGAATCATGGAAAAGAGTCCCGGATCAGAGTTAATGAGTTTGGCAAAAGAATCAATATCTATTTTGTCCATTGGTTGCTGGATTAGAGCCATAAGCTTCGGACCATTTGCCGGCATGGGAGGAAGTTTAAAATTTGAATTTAAAATATTCAATGTTATTGCATTTGCAATGGTTTCTTCTCCCTGCAGTTCATTTTGAGCTTTCATGTTTTTTTCCTTTTTATTCAAAAACCGCTCTACCCGACACTATTTTTTAAATAATACCAATCAGATTACGAACCCAACCTTATAACAAACCGCTAAATAATAAAAAAGTCAACAAATTTCAGGAAATAATTCTGTAAACATTCAACCCTTTTTCCTTAACTTTTAATTTTATATCCCCAAATTTCAAAAGTTATTTTCTTTTAATAAAAACTATGGTCTGATCATTCCGAAAACAGGATTATTTCATCTTTAAAAAAAATAACTTGCAAACCGTTTGGTTATCTGTATCATTAATAAACAGGTGCAATGATTTATCTCACAATTCCAAGATTGTACCAAACTCATTTTTAAGATCATTTTAACTTTTGAAAGGAGATTGTCATGGAAAAAAGTGTTTACAAATTAATTGAAGTCGTAGGATTTTCTGAAACTTCCTGGGAAGATGCCGCAAAGGTTGCTGTTGCAGCGGTTGACAAATCTGTTCGTGACATACGCGTAGCAGAGGTGGTTAAGATGGATATGCGTTTGGAGGATAACAGAATTGTTGGTTACCGTACCAAATTAAAAGTTTCATTTAAACTTGAATAATCAATACAGTAAAATCAAATGCCAAGATGGAAAATCTCATCTTAAGATTAATTTTACTTAATTTCAATGGGTTGAAATCCGTTAACACAGGGAAACAAGAAACGGGCGCAGAAAAATATTTATTTTGATAGATTTTAAGAGACCGATTCTGTCCCGGATTCGGTCTCTTTTTTTAAAATTCCTTTTACTTATTTTATTGTCATGACGATTGATCCATCCCAATTTGCCATTATGTACCGAAACTCAAAACTGGAAAAAGCCCAAAATCGCTATTAAAAAGGTTAAAAAAACAATCCTATGGAACCCAAATCCAAAATGTTTGAAAAACATTATAACGACTATCTTCAACGTATTGCATGCCTTGACTTTAATTCCATTTCAAGAAAACTGGGCGGGAAGATTCATGAAAACCAATGGGGCAAATCCGTAAAATTGACTTTTTTTGACAAAGTCTATGACATCTCATCAAAGGGAATCAAAGACACATCAGGGAAAAGACCCATCTATGATATCTGTATTATTTTGTTTCGTTATTTACTGATGTGCCCGGTAACACTGCCCCATGACCCGCAATGGGTCAGTTTCAAAGATCTCAAGGATGCCGGCCCCCTGACCGTCTATTTCCGGGACAATGGAGAAAAGGCCATTGCTGAACGATTTGCCGGGAATACCGAAAAACTAAAACAATGCATGGCCGCATTGAACGGATACCCCACGGGTCTGGACGTCAATTATGACCTGGCCATACAGATTGATGCCCTGCCAAAAGTTCCGATGCTCTTACTGTTCAATGATGCAGATGAAGGATTTCCGGCAGACTGTTCCATTCTTTTTGAACGAACCGTGGAATCCTACCTTGACGCAGAGTGCATTGCTATGCTGGGCTACCAGTTGTATGTTCACTTAAAACCACTGATTCTCAAATTTCTATCGCCTTTTTAATGAAAGTTCTGGGTAACCCCAATAGTGACTTTCATTATTTATTGAGGGCAAAACCTGGCGAAATACCAAGTCTGCCCATAGCAACTATTAAAAAGGAAATACTTTTCCAAGCCACAAGACATAAATTTTTGGGTTGAATACGAAGAAAATCAACTCTTTTTTTAAAACAACACTGTCAAAGGGGGAATCATGATTGTAAAAGTTATAATCAAAAGGGACGTAACCGATGGAAAGGAAAAAGATTTTTTTGCACATCTTAAAAATCTGCGTTTCAATGCAATGGATCAAAAAGGATATATTTCAGGAGAAACACTTATTTGTGCGGAAAAAACAAACAAAGTGATGGTGATCAGCAAATGGGAAAAACTTGAAGACTGGAACAATTGGAGAAACAGCAAAAAAAGAATGGAATTGGATGGCAGGCTCAGTAAACTTCAGGACAACCCGACAATTTACGAACCATATGTTTTCAGCAAATATAAGATGGCTGCCGAACAGGGTTTCCCACTCCCACTCCAGGATCAACAATTGTAAAATTTTATACCTGCCGTCTAAAAACATCCAAACAAATTTAATAAAAAGTTTGTTTAAGGTATTGCAATGATTCCAGTGGTAAAACAATGAATCGACCAAAACAAATCATCACATCCATCCTACTTTTTCTTACACTTATCATCCTAGGGATAGTTGGATATATGGTTATCGAACACTGGCGGTTCATGGATTCTTTATATATGACAATCATCACCCTTGCTACTGTGGGATACGGCGAGGTGAGACAAGTCAGTGAAAAGGGACGCATTTTTACAATTCTGCTTATTCTTCTCGGCGGCGGGTTTTTCCTGTATTTGATCAGTGATATTATTAAATTCCTGGTGGAAGGGCGAATCAGACTTGTACTTGGGAGGTATAAATTGGACAATCAGATCAAAAAACTTAAAGGGCACTACATTGTCTGCGGCTATGGAAGAATCGGCAAGCTGCTGACTCGATATCTTATTCAAAAATACATTGATGTGGTGGTGATAGAACGCGATCATGATCTTGTGGAAACCATGAATGAAGACGGCATCCTGTATCTTATGGGCGAGGCTGCCAATGAGAACCTTTTGATAAGAGCCGGGATTGAAAGAGCTGTGGGAATAATAGGCGTGGTTGCAACAGATGCGGAAAATGTTTTTCTGGTATTGCTTGCCAAGCAGTTAAATCCCAAACTTTTTGTGGTGGCACGGGCAACTCAAGATTTATCCAAAAAAACATTGCTGGCAGCAGGTGCGGACAAGGTCATATCGCCTTATGATATTGGCGCAAGGCGCATGGCCCATGCCATTCTTCGCCCCACGGTAATTAAGTTTCTTGAAATGGCTTTTGCCGATGACACAACCGATATTCAGATTGAAGAACTCTTAGTAAAACCAGGATCAAAACTGATAGGCGTAAAACTTATTGATTCCGGAATACGAAAGGACATGGATCTGATTATAATCGCCATACAAAACAAAGAAAACCGCATGATTTTTAACCCCAAAGCAGACACAAAACTTGAACAAGGAGATATAGTTGTGGTTATGGGGTGCGCAAAAAGCATCAAACAACTTGAGCTTGCCCTGCACGGTTAATTATTTTATTATCGGTTTTTGTATTGTTGACATTCTATCTCAAACCATAACAGCTCTTTTTTTTAGGGAAACCACTTTATAATGACTAAACTTATTCAAACTGATAAAGAAGCATTCATTGCACTTGCAACTGCAAAAATGCCATTTGGCAAATATAAGGGGTTGCGCTTAGTAGATCTTCCGGAACGGTATTTGGTCTGGTTTTCACAAAAAGGTTTCCCAGAAGGAAAACTTGGAGAGATGCTGCGGGCTGTTTATGAAATCAAGCTTAATGGACTTGAATATCTTTTTAGATAAGGACTGCAGATGAAGATCAAATACAACGCACCTGTAATTTTGACCTATGCGATATTCTCGATATGTGTTTTGACGTTTTTGAGCAATGAAATTTTAGCACAATATCTTTCTTCCCCTGCCAATTTATCATTCTCAAACCTGTATTTTTATCTCAGATCAGTGTCTTATATTGCCGGTCATGTCGGTTGGAATCATCTCATTGGAAATCTGATGATAATTCTTCTTGTCGGCCCTTTGCTTGAAGAAAAATACGGTTCCGGTAAGCTGTTAGAGATGATCTTGATCACAGCAATATCCACAGCATTATTAAACGCTTTTTTATTCTCAAATTCTCTTATAGGTGGCAGCGGCATAGCATTCATGCTGATTTTGCTCAGTTCTTTTTCAAACATCAAATCCAAAGAGATACCCTTGACATTTATAGTGATTGCAGTGCTTTTTGTTGGGTCTGAAGTGGTTTCGACTTTAAAAATAGACAGGATCTCACAATTCAGCCACCTCGCCGGAGGATTTATTGGGGCGGGTTATGGATTTGTTCGAAGCTGTAGAAAATGAATAAGAGCTATGATGTGAAACCTGTTTTGATCATGTTAAAGGTGACACCAGAAAACTCAGCACCCATCTCAAAGAAAAAGTGGGCAATTTCCATATCAAAGCCGGGAGGTTCGAAACCCTACTGAAGAACCCGATATTCACTTAAGCAAATTAAGCTTAAGTGAATTGTGCCATAAAAGATCAAGGGATTATCCATGATGCGTCAATGTGATCTTTCTCCCAGTGAAATCTCGCCCGGAGGTGACCCGTCAATTTTAGCATCAGCCAGTCCATTTGATCGAATCGGCAGACAATGACGGCAAAATTTTTACGGGCTTCAGGACAGTCAAACAGCTTAGACGTCTTATCACGAAGAAAATTCGGCAGGCCTGAAGTAGGTTTCTCCGTGACCGAACCTGGCGGGATTTCAGCACAATAATTAATTCGACTTGTCAGGCGCACCTTTTCCCATTGAGATTCAGCAATTTTATCATCAGTATGGATCACAGCTTTTCCTGAAAGGCGAAGTTGCAGCCATTCTTCAGGATGATAAAATAACCAGCTCACATTGGGATTATCTTGGATCTGTGAAACCTTGGGAGTTCGAGCATCACAGTGACATATCAAAGTCCTGTCCTCTTCTGAAAAACCCCTCAAAATGACAGTTCGCACATCGGGTTTGTTACCATTCATGGTGGAAAGGACTGGTCGATAAAACGGATGCTTGAAGTTTTCAACGCCTTTATGCAAAAGTCTCCAGCTTGTATTGAGGACATCGTCCAGTTTTGAAATGGCTTGTCTTTTTCCAAATACCATGTAATTTTCCTGTGCATTTTTTTTTATGTTTGCTGATCTCTTTCAATCACCCTTATTTTTTTAAAACTTGTCATTAAACCCATTGCTGCTAATTTAGCATAACCATGCTCATTGAGAATAGTATGTAATAACTCATCAAATTTTTCTTCAATAGCCGGGGTGAGCAGTTTGTTTATTTCAATTCCATTTTCTTCTGCAGCCCTAATTAAAGTTTCTTTTGTTTTTTTGATGGCCACATCATCTGCCATATTCTTTGCAACACTCAATAACTTTTTCAACATGATTTAAAATCTCCAATTATTTCCTTTCACGCAAAGAATATGGCATAACCGAAGTCCTATCACAAGACAATAAACTAATAGCCGAAAGTTCAGGTTTGCGGTCGTGGGGTGGAGTTCCATGTGTAATCCAGGTATTCAATACCGATTTTATTCATTTAACCCTCCATCCTTAACTTGCCGGTATTTTTTGATTCTCTCGACTGACTCAGGGCCGAATTTTAAAAGCAGGTTTATTATTTGTTCCACCTTATGTTTATCAAGGCTGAACAAAATTTTGTTTTCATTCTCCTTTATAAAAACACCGGCGCTCCCGTCCGGTCTCTGTTGTGGTTTGATTTTTTTTTAAAAACCTGGCAACATAACAAATTAAAAGGCACGCTCGGGCCTCGACGCTGAAGCCCCCGCATTTCATCTGCCATTCCTGCCTATTTTGAAATCAAAGCCGATCACCGATGATGCCGGTAATGTGTACGCCCTGACAATTGTTGAAAACCAGTCCAACTATACCTTGATCAGCACCCTTTTTTATCCTGGATATTATTTGAATTCATGAGTATCTTGAGCATCCAGATTGATGCAAGTTATGATTTTTTGAAGAATAAGTTGTTTGAATGAATCTAAAATCATATACTATGACATAATTCAAAAGGATTAATCAACAACTCAGGAGAGTTCATGAATATCCTAAATTTTCTATTTTTTTTCACTGCAACTATGTTGAGTTTTTGCAGATATCCGGCAAACTCATCTGAAAAGCTGAAACCTGTTACGATACAGTTAAAATGGTATCATCAATTTCAATTTTCCGGATAGTATACCGCTGTTGAAAGAGACGTTTATGCTAAAGAAGGGCTTGATGTCACCTTGCGGGAACGCGATCTATCAGTTGACCATATTCAGGAGGTCGTCAAGGGTAAAGTGAAGTATGGTGTGGTCGATGTCAGAGTAATCGAACCCGCATCGCTTAAAAACGAAATCCAGGCAGAGGTCGTCTCAATTGCGGGGCAGTATAATCAAACTGGAGGGTGGCCGAATGGAGACTAAAAACAATATCCCAGGGAATCATGAAAATGCCACGTTCTCACTTAATATCGCCATTGTGGGCGGCGGCCGGACCTGCCGATTTTTCCTTGGACTCATCCATAATGATCCTTTTCCCTTTTTCGATATCAAAATACTGGGGGTGTGCGATAAGAATGCTCGTGCAGAGGGTATCCTGCTTGCCGAAAAAATGGGAATTTATACGACCGATGATCTCCATGATTTGCTGAATATCGAACACCTTGACAGTGTCCTGGAGCTTACGGGTAGCCGGAACGTACTGCTTGAGATCATCCGTTTGAAACCCAAGGGCGTCGGTGTCCTTGAGTACAATATCAGCAGAATACTGCGCAACTTATTGGATACGAACCAGCGGCTGAAATCAACTGAAAAGAAGCTTATTGCCGAAAAAACCTTTTCCAACTTACTGATCCAGCAGAGTACGGCTGCAATTGTCATCATAAACACGGATTTTACCATTGTCGATGTCAACGATGCCTATCTTAATACGGTAAAAAAAACAAAGGACCAAGTTATCGGCGCCCATTGCCATGAAATTTCCCACGGAATAAAGGCCCCTTGTTCAAGTGCTTTTCCCGGGGTGAAATGCCCCATGCTTGAAACGTTAAGAACCGGCAAAAATGCCCATGTGATCCATGATCATCCAGGACCGGACGGTCATAAGATGTACTGCAACCTTACCACCTATCCAATTAAGAATGACGACGGTGATGTCATACAGGTTATCGAGTTCTGGCGGGATATTACGGCTGAGTTCTCAGACCGGTGGAACAAGCGGGTTAAAGAATTCAAATCCGATATCCAGAAAATGATCCAGGAAGACCGGATGATTTCTTTAGGCAAATTAGCGGCAAGCTGTGCCCATGAAATCAACAACCCCATCCAGGGAATTTTAACATTCTGTGATTATATGCTGGATATTTTAAATGCCGGACGCCCAGAGGATGATGACTTAAAAAAATTCAAAGACCATCTGTCGCTCATGTCAACGGAACTGGAGCGTTGCGGGAGTATCGTTTCCGGGATGCTCTTCTTTGCCAGGGAATCCGGCCTGGAACATAAGCATATCGATTTAAACGAAGTTTTAAATGCAGTTCTCTCCCTTACCCGGCATAAGCTGGAACTCGGGAATATCAAACTGGCAACAGATCTGTACCCTGCTCCGCTAATTCTTGAAGGGGATATCAACCAGCTTCAGCAGTGTTTCCTGAACCTGATTTTTAATGCCAATGAATCAATGCTGGACGGTGGGGATCTGGTTGTTACATCCTGGATGGATAAGGAATCGGAAAACGCCTGTGTTGAAATCCGGGACACCGGGTACGGCATTCCGGAAAAGTTAAGGGATAACCTGTTCGATCCTTTTTTTACCACAAAGGATGTCGGCCAGGGTACGGGGCTGGGACTGTCCATTGTGCACGGCGTGGTCAAGAACCATAAGGGGACTATAAAAATCAAAAGCAGGGAGGGAGAAGGCTCTGCATTTACACTGACTTTCCCTGTAATATCTTCGGTTGACCATGATCCTGACGGAGGATAAGCATGGATAATAAAATTAGAATCATGATTGTGGATGACGAGCTGATTGTTCGGGAATCTCTTTTGACATGGTTTGAAAAATACGGCCATGAAATGGATACTGCCGCTTCCGGTTTAGAAGCTCTGGAGAAACTTGAACAAAAGCCTTTTCAGGTAATGTTTGTGGATATTAAAATGCCGGGTATGGATGGCCTTGAACTGCTTGAGAAAGTAAAAGAGGAATACCCGGAGATCATGGTGGTGATCATTACCGCCTACGGTTCCATTGAAAGCGCGGTAAAAGCGATGCGCACCGGCGCCAGCGACTATTTGCTTAAACCTTTCAAGCCACGCCAGCTGTCACTGGTGATGGAACGGATCTTCCGACAGCAGAAAATCACATCGGATTATTATTATTTAAAAGGACATCTGGAACAGATCACCCGGTTTGATAACATCATCGGCCAGTCAGCACCCATGAAAAAACTGTATTCATTAATCCCGGAAGTGGCGCAGAGTGATTCGTCCGTTTTGATCACCGGGGAAACCGGTACGGGAAAAGAACTGGTGGCAAAAGCCATCCATGCCAAAAGCCCAAGGGCAGAGCTTCCCTTTATTGCCATCAACTGCGGCGCACTGCCGGACACGCTCATGGAAAGTGAATTGTTCGGGCATAAAAAAGGGGCGTTTACCGGGGCGACACATGCCAGAAAAGGCTTTCTGGAAATAGTTTCCGGCGGCACCCTGTTTTTGGATGAAATCGGTGATATCAGTGCAAAAATGCAGATAGATCTACTCCGGGTACTGGAGGACAAAAAAATATTCAGCGTTGGCAGCAAGACACCTGTTGCGGTTGATTTCCGCCTTATTTCAGCTACCCGGCAAAACCTTGAGAACCGCATCATGGACGGGGTGTTCAGGGAAGATTTCTATTACCGCATTAACGTGATAAAAATCCATTTGCCAACCTTGCGGGAGCGGAAAGATGATATTGAACTTCTAACGGTGCATTTCATGGAAAAATACAGCCATGAAACAACGAAACATGTGAACAGGATCAAACCGGATGCCATCACGCTGTTGAAATCTTACGACTGGCCGGGAAATGTCAGGGAACTGGAAAATGCCATTGAACGCGCCGTTGTGTTGAGTAAATCCCGGACTCTCGGTGCCGGGGATTTTTCATTTCTGCAGCCGGCACGGGCAGCCATAACTATTGAACAGACATTAAAGGCTGTACAAAAAGAACATATACTTCGGATACTGGATGAACAGGACTGGCAGATTACCCGGTCGGCAGAGATCCTTGGCATAAACCGCGTGACGCTCCATAAAATCATTAAACGGGACAATTTAAAAAAACGTACATGAAAAAACAGATCGGGGTGGTGCCGCTGGGAGAGGTCCCGGCGTTCGTGTTAAAGGTTATCGCAGCCAATGTTACGGCCTATTACAAGTGGCCGGCCATTGTCCTGCCCCGGCAGCCCGTTCCCAGGTCCGCTTTTGATGACAGGCGGCTCAAGTATGATGCCGGTATAATAATCAACAAGCTCGATGCATTGGATTTTAGCGATTATTCTAAAATTGTCGGAGTGATTTCCCATGATATTTTTATTCCCATTTTCAATTATGTTTACGGTCAGGCCGTCCAGGGAGGCAATCTCGCCATAGTTTCGCTGTTCAGGCTGAATAAGAACGCCGACGGATCATTACCGCCGCCTTCCCTTTGTTATGAGAGGGCAGCTAAAGTAGCACTCCATGAACTTGGACACCTGTTCAATCTTTTCCACTGTAATGAAAACAAATGTGTCATGCACTTTACCGGGGCCATTGACGATTTGGACAATATTCCCTTTTATCTTTGCCGGGACTGCGAAAGACGCATGACACCCTGACCGTATCGCCCTTGTTATTTTTTGGTTCTCAAAAACTCCCTCACAAGGATTTCCCATTCGATCTCAGGAAAACTGCCGTATATATCATCTACCGGTTCACCGCCCGTGGCAGCCAGGTCCATGTATTCAGGCTCGATCAGGTGTAAAAGCCTCTGGCTTTCGCGGTCTGTCCATTCAAGGCTTTCTTTTCCGTAAAAAAGTCCCTTATGATTTCGTTTGGGCATGTTTGGCTCAAGGATACAAAGCCAGCCTTCATGGTAAGGGTCTTCATGGACGATTTCCGGGTGTTCCTTTGCTTTGATGTTAACTGCCAGCACATTCCCTGTGACAGGTGAAAGGGCTGTAGCCGTCTTATCTGAGCGGGAAAATGTCAACCCGGCATGATCTTTTTTTAAATTAGTGCCGATGGGGGGAATCAAAATTTTTGAAGGGGGGCCAAAAAGCTTGACCATGAAATCATCAAACCCGACCGTCACCCGGCCGCCGTGCTCGAACCGCGCCCAGGTATGTCCCATGTGATAGTAATAGCCGTCGGCCAGGCGATACCCGGATGCCAGTGTCAAAGACGGTTTTGCGGGGAGCCCGGTCAACTCTTCCTCATCCAGCATCTGGTCATAGGCGCAGTGATAACATTCATAGTTCATAAGACAGGTTTTCAGTGCATGGACGCGACCGGTCAGCGAGTGACGGCAGGGACGGGTGGTTGATTTGTAAATATTTTCTAAATTTTGAGCCCACCTTGAAAAGTCTCTTTGGGAATTCATATGGCGTTTTGCATTCATTTTTTTCTGCATGGCTTTATCAAACGGACAGGTGCGGCAGTCATACGCATTATCGCACAATTTGAAACTGACAATACCCGATTTCATCCAGATACAATCGTTTTCAACAACTTGAAACCCTTTGACGATGTTTTTTTGTTTTTTGGGTATCATTTTTACTCCTCCTTTATATTTAATGGTTAAATGCTTTTATTCATTGATATTGCAAACCCGGTACCACAAGAAAAAAAGATGGAACACCTAAAAGTTATCCTATTAGAATCAAAGGATTATATTGCATTCAGACATAAAAAGATTTCAAACGGCCATGCATGATTGATATATCAATGTATTTTTTTGCTACATGTCTGTCCGCTGTTTTTGAAGATATAAGTTCAAATGGGCTATAGATAGGCGGTCTTGGCCGATGTTGCCAAAAGTTACAGACGTGTAGTGACTTTTCACACAGAATTAGCGCTTATTTTTCTATCAGGTTTTAAAAAGGTGACTGTCTTTTCAAACTCTGCCGACAGGGATTTCAATTTCACAGATTGTGATCCTCCCCCCCAATGAAAATTGCTGTTTGAGATCAAAGGAGGTTGACCCGGTTATGCTAATGTATTAAACTTAATGGACGATTGGCTCATTTGATGTAGCGTAGGAAGCAGTCTTAACTCATTGACTTATCTGACTTATCCTCTTCAATTCCGGTTTAATTATCGCGATAAATGATTTCTGGTAATGTAAAAAAAATATGATAATTACTTGAAAAGGAGTTATAAAATGGCAATAATTACTATTTCACGGCAACCCTATAGTTTCGGTGATGAGATTGCTCAAGAAATTGCAAAAAAACTAAATTACAAACTTATTGATAAGTTCATAATTAACAATAAAGTTAAAGACTTTCATTGCAATTTTTCCGATGAACTGCACGATTTGGCGAATGAAAAAGAACCTGGTTTTTTTAAACATTTTTTTAAAAACCCAGAGGTTTACAACTGTCTCGTACAGGCTATCCTTTTTGAAGAAGCAAGTCATGACAAGATTGTTATCAAGGGACGTGGTGGTCAGTATATCCTGAATCAGCCCTATGTGTTAAAAATTCGAATTATGGCCCCTTTTAATGTGAGATGTTCTTATCTTGAAAAAAAAGAACGTGTAAATCATAGCCTTGCTGAAAAACTTCTTGCAAAAAAAGATCATGAGCGTGAGTATTTCATACGGTATCTTTTCAAAAAAGATATTTCAAAAACGAATTCATATGACCTTATTTTTACAGGGCAAATCAGCTGTTTTGATCACTATAAACTTGGCGCGGATCTCATTATCTCAACGATTCTTGATTATGCAAAAAAAATTGAAAAAACACAGCCTTTAACAGAAAATAACAAAGATAACCTTAAACGTCTGTCTCTTGAAAAAAGGGTCGAAGCAACGATAAAAAAAGAAATATCCTCCGAGCATGTTGATCTAAATATTGGATGCGAAAAACTGGGTGATATAAAAATTACCGGTTTTGTTGCAGATGAAATAGAACGAAATAAAATATTCAAACTGGCTCAATTATGTCATGGTGTCAATTCCGTTGACAATCAATTGAGTGTAACTTAACCTGGACAAGCCAGAATCAAAGATGTTTTCTGGTTTTCTTGCCAAAACAACACGAAAATCAGAGATAAAAATCTAAATGCAGAACTCCTGACATAAAAGTTGAAAATAAAAACAGAATGCATCTGTATTTTAAGATGGATTTTTTATTATTAAAGGAAAAATAAGGTGTCCTCATTTAAAGACATCTTTTTTTGAGGACACCTACTGAATCTCTTTGTTTTCAGGACAGCTAAAATTCGGGATAATGTTCAGGTACAAAATCATCATTCACATTGATCAATTTATCCATATCCAGTTCGATATCAGAAAAGTCATTATAATTGTTGTCATACCCACAAACAGAACATATGCGTGTGTAGGGAGATAACAACATTCCACAGTCCATGCAAAAGTCATTAGACATTGTTTCCTCCTTAACAATAATTTAAATTTTTGGTTTGGATTGACACAGCCTTATTTATGTCAATTCCTTAAATCTTTCAAAAAATAATTTCATATTTTATCGTGTCAAGAGTGCCATTTTCAGCCCTGATTTTAATAGCCAAGCCTAAATCTGTCAGGCCCGACCTGAAAATGTTCTTGGTGTCCCGGTTTCAAGATGTGTTTTCTTCGTTTAATTTTCTTCTCCTAAAAATTAAAAATTTAATTCTTATCTTCTTCATTTTTCTTCCTTCCGTAAGAGCATCTTCTTCCCGTAAAATTTGCTTTCATAAGCAGCGAATTTTATGTTGGAGGCGATGTGTAGATGATGCGTATTCTGAAGAAAAGATGCCAAAATTGCAGAACATTGTTTGTGCCTGACTCCAGAAATTACAAATCTCAACAATATTGTTTTAAACCTGAATGTCGTAAGGCCAGTAAGAAAGCAAGTCAGGAAAAATGGCTGAGCAAATCCGAAAATCAGGATTATTTTCGATGTCCGGAAAACGTTGAACGGGTCCAAAAATGGAGGGAAAATCATCCGGGGTACTCCAAACGACCAAAGCAACCACATGCGTTACAAGATCTCTTACCGATCCAACCTACTGAAAACAAAAGCAATATCATCGATTTTGAGTTACAAGATCTCTTACAGGGACAACCAACTGTTTTAATAGGATTAATTGCTCATTTTACCGGAACAACGTTACAAGATGACATAGCATCTTTTCTCCTTCGTATGAAAAAATACGGGCAGGACATTTTATGTTCACAACCCCAAATAGAAGGAGATTCAAATGATTGCAAAATCCCCGATTTTAAAGTCCCGGATACGGAAGGTACCCAAAAGTTTCAGCTGGGTCGATCATCGCCTGGTACGTGAAAAATACATTGACCGATGTACGCACGTCCAATCGGTTCTGTACCTATTCCTGGTATGTGTGGCCGACAGTAAAGGCCTGAGTTTTTATGGAGACAAAGCCATTATGAGCAGGTTAGCCATGGATCAAGCTGATTTGCATGGAGCACGGTTCGGTTTGATCCGGCATGGTCTGATAGCCTGGCAAAAACCTATCTATCAGGTCCTTGGTCTTGACCCAGTCCCGAAAAAGACAAGGCGATGCAAATCCATGATGCGACTTTCGGATATATTGAAAGTGGCAGCGGAGGGCACCCATGATTGATTACGAGACCTATGTTCAAATCAGAAATTATTTTACCCGGGACGGTTTGAC
The DNA here is from genome assembly GCF_000307105.1 of Desulfobacula toluolica Tol2. Lineage (NCBI taxonomy): Bacteria > Pseudomonadati > Thermodesulfobacteriota > Desulfobacteria > Desulfobacterales > Desulfobacteraceae > Desulfobacula > Desulfobacula toluolica. Next base: position 1,984,048 of record NC_018645.1, on the reverse strand, counting down.
CTACAGCCAGATCTCAAATTCACTCGACCTGGACCCAAGGACCGTTGCAAGATGGGCCAACCAGAAAAGGTATCAGCCCCGGAAATCAAGCCCGAGGAAAAGCAAATTGGACCCGTTTAAAAACACCATCTTACAAATGCTTGAAAAGCATCCTTACAGTTCCCGGCAGGTCTTTCAACGGATAACCGAAGACGGGTTTGCCGGCGGGATCACCATTGTTGAAGATTATGTCAGAAAAGTACGGCCTCCCAAAACCAAGGCCTATTTAAAATTGTACTTTGCCCCGGGTGAATGTGCCCAGGTAGACTGGGGATCTTACGGCACGGTCCGGGTGGGTTCAACGACCAGGCGATTGAGTCTTTTTGTAATGGTAATGTGCCACAGCCGAATGATGTATGTTGAATTTACGGTATCGCAAACCATGGAGCACTTTTTGGGATGTCACCAGAACGCATTTGAATTTTTTGGTAAGGTGCCTGAAAAAGTGATGGTGGACAATCTTAAATCCGCCGTTTTAAAAAGGATCGTTGGCAAAGCACCTGTATTTAATCCCAGGTATCTTGATTTTGCGGATTATCATGGCTTTACCATTATTCCCTGCAATGTGCGAAAGGGCAATGAAAAAGGCCGAGTGGAAAATGCAGTGGGATATGTCAAAAAGAATCTGCTCAACGGCCTTGAAATCTCTGATTTTAAAATCATGGAACCGCTTTGCAAAAAGTGGCTTGATACGGTTGCCAATGTCAGGTGCCACAGGGAGACCGGTAAAAAACCCTGTGACATGTATGCCGAAGAACGGCCCCATCTTCATTCACTGCCTGCTGAGCCCTATGATATCGGCGTGATCAGGCAGGTCCGGGCTTCAAAACAGTATCGGGTGACCATTGACACCAATTATTACACCGTGCCTGCCCAGTTAGCCGGTGTGGCATTGACAGCAAAACTGTACCCGGACCGTATTTGTTTTTACCACGACAATAAACTGGTGGGCCGCCATGTCAGGAGCTATGATCGCAGAAAGGATGTTGAAGATCCGGATCACTCAAAAATCCTTTTGAACCAAAGAAAGAAGGCCAAAGACCAAGTCATATATATGCGATTCTTAAGCCTGTCTGACAAAGCCCAGGAATATTTTAAGCAGTTGCAGAACAGGCGTCTGAATGCCTCTCATCATGTCCGGCAAATCGTTGCCTTAAGTGAAATCTACTCCAGAGAGCAGGTTGCCATGGCCATTGAAGATGCGTTCTCATTTTCTGCATTTTCCTGCGAGTATATCGCCAATCTCCTTGAACAACGTTCCCGACCCTCCAGGGAACCCGGAGCCCTTTACCTCACCCATAAAAGTGATTTGTTGGATCTGACAATCCAGGCCCCTGACATTGACATTTATACCGCCATAGGAGACCAAGATGCCTGATTTAGAAAAGTATCTGTCCCACCTGAAATTACCCTATCTCCGGGATAATTATGAATCCGTTGCAACCATGGCAGCACAGAAACAGTGGACCCACATAAAATATTTATCTGAACTTGTCAAACAGGAATCAAGGCTGCGCCGGGACAAAACAAGACAGCGCCGAATCCGCATGGCAAAGTTCCCGGTGATCAAAACATTGGATCAGTTCAACTGGTCATGGCCCCGGAAAATAAACCAGCCCCAGGTCCAGAATCTGTTCCGTCTTAAATTTATTGAACAAAAAAACAATATCGTTTTCATCGGCCCGGTGGGTGTCGGCAAAACCCATATTGCAACGGCTTTAGGATATCAAGCATGCTTGAAAAGCCATACGGTTCTATTTGCTTCAGCTATAGATGTCGTGAATAATCTGGTGGCAGCCCAGCAGGCCGGTCAATTGAAACAGGAACTGAAAAAATACCTCAAACCAGCCCTGCTCATCATGGACGAATTAGGTTATTTGCCCATCGACAAAATCGGTGCAGACCTTTTGTTCCAGATTATCAGTCAGCGTTATGAACAAGGTGCCATGATCATCACTACAAACAGGGTGTTCAAGGACTGGCCCCAGATCTTCAATAATGACATGACACTGACATCAGCACTTCTGGATCGGCTCCTTCACCACACAGAGCCTGTCGTTATTGAAGGCAAAAGTTATAGAATGAGAGACGTGACAGAAGAATAAACCGGAAAGACCGGTCGGCAAAGTCATCGCTGCCCGGTCTTTTATCCAGCTACATTTTTAAACCGGGAGATTTATGACATTTTCACGCCGCCGCTGACATAAATCAGCTTATGATAAAAAAATGCACTGTCAGACAAAGATTTCTCATGCCATAGAATTTCTCTTTCATCATCTCTGAGTACCTTTAAAAAGGGAAACAAATATTTTTCATTACTTTATCAATAAAAATTATATTCGTAATAAAAATTATATTGACATGTTATTTTTTATGTCTATTTTAGTTTCAAATTCAAGGCGGAGGTCGAGATAAACTCAGCCTCACAAACAAAAGAATTAAAGAAAAGGAGTCTCAGCTATGTTTACAAGAATGAATTACATCGACAGAATGTTCGGAGCCATGGATCTGCTCCGGAGCAGAATGGACAGACTTTTCAATGATTTTGACCGATCATGTCTTTATGGGCCTGCCTTCACATTGCCATCTAATTCACCCAGAACCAACCTTCTGGAAAATGGTGCCAACTTTGAAGTACAGACTGAAATCCCCGGAATTTCAAAAGATGACCTGAACATTAAAATCCAAGGAAACTACCTCGAAATCAGTGGCAAACGCTCTGTGGATACCCCGGAAGGCTATAAAACCCATCGCAGAGAAAGATGCGGCAGCACCTTCTCACGAAGTTTCACCCTTCCTGACGATGTAAATGCAGATAAAGTTGAAGCTACTCTGAAAGACGGCATCCTTTATCTTACACTGCCGAAATCAGAAGTTGCCAATCCCAAACAAATCACCATCAATTAATCAATAAATAATAGTATCAAATTGATTAGGAGGTTATCATGAGTGACAGAAAAGATATTGCTAAAAAACAAGCAAAAGACATTGAAAAAACCAGGGAATTAAGGACTGAAATCCCATATGTTGATATCTATGAAAATGATGATGAAATACTTCTTCATGCAGATATGCCTGGTGTAAAAAAGAATGATGTTTCCGTAAATATTGATAACGGAACACTTTATCTTTCAGGTTTACGACGGTGTGACAACAAAGGGATTTCAACCCGGGAGGAGTTTTCTGATGTTGAATATGTCAGAAATTTTTCCGTACCCCCGAGCATTGATGTTGAAAGGGTGAAAGCAGAACTCAAAGACGGTGTTCTCAAACTGCATATGCCCAAATCTGAGGCGGCCAAACCCAAAATGATCGAGATAAAAGCCGCATAAAATTACCACACCATCTCTTGTCGCAAGATGGCTGCGGAAACTTTCCAGTCAGGAGCATTGCAGCCATCTTGTGCGAAAACAAGCAGCAATAAAAGGAGATGAAAAATGGATATTAAGAAATTAGCACCATGGAATTGGTTTAAAAAAGAAAACGGCGACATTGGCCATACTATTCCTGTAAAGTACAACAACAAAGCAAGTAACAGCTATTCACCAAACTCATTGAGTATCTTTCACGATGAAATGGATCGGTTATTTGATAATTTTGTCAGCCAATTTGGATTGTCACCCTTTAGGCCCGGCTCACGGATGCTTGAGGGAATCACCGGCAGCTTACTAAAACCCCGGCTCGATCTGGGTTCAACTCAGAAAGAATACACGGTTTCTGTAGAAATCCCAGGCGTCAGCGAAAAGGATGTTAGCCTTGAACTTGTTGATGACACATTAATAATCCGAGGCGAGAAGAAACAGGAAAAAGAAGAAAAAAGCAAGAACTTTTACAGACTCGAAAGATCCTATGGGTCTTTTCAACGCACGTTGTCACTGCCTGAAGATGCCAACAAAGATAATGTAAAAGCTGATTTTAAAAACGGAGTGTTGAATATTACTATACCCAGAATGGAGATTGTCGGAAGCCGCGCAAAACAAATTGAAATCAAAGACGGTTAACAGACTGATATCAAACAAAATCACAAGTCAACACAAAAGCAACAAAGTAAACATGAGACCATTTATTATTACTAATAATAAAAATTTTATGAAAAACAATAAAACCCTGTTGACATGAAAAAAACAAGAATTAATTTAGGCTCAAATACAGATAATTTTGTGGGAGCAAAGGTCTTGCAGATAGATTGGACGACACCTTAAATCTTTCATAAATAGTCGAGTCTACTTTGCAAATGGTTCCCGCAACAACTTAAACGCCTATCAAAGAAGGAGGAAGAATTATGCTTACAAGATTAAGTGATATAGACAGATTGTTCGGGTCCATGAATCTTCTCCAGAAGAAACTGGACAATCTTTACGGTTACAGATGGGATTTAGAAGAAACCTCTCCCCGGACAAATCTTTATGAAAACGGCGATAATTTTGAAATCAGGGCCGAAGTTCCAGGACTTGAAAAGGAAGATCTGAATGTAAAGATCCAGGGAAACTATCTTGAAATAAGCGGCACCAGGGGATCTGATGCACCAGAAGGGTATAAAACCCATAAAACAGAACGGGGGGTCGGATCATTTTCCCGAAGTTTTACCCTGCCGTCGGATGTTGACTCCACAAAAGTAGAAGCAACATTAAAAAACGGAGTGCTTTACCTTATTCTTCCCAAACATGAGGCGTCAAAACCCAAGAAAATTAGTATTAGTTAAACTCCAAAATTAATTCATAAAAAGGAGGTTTGCCATGGATAAGGCCCATGAAATCACAAAACAAGATAAAAAAAACGTTAAAAAAACACGCTATGAAGCAACCCCTGCAGTTGATATTTATGAAAACGAAAATGAAATTCTTCTCCACGCAGACATGCCGGGAGTTGTAAAAGAAGATATCTCAGTTGATATTGATAACGGGACATTGTCTATATCCGGTGTCAGGCATCTTACCACAAAAGGAACAGCTACCTATGAAGAGTTCTCAGATGTTGAGTATGTCAGAAATTTTTCCGTTCCCCAGACAATAAATGTTGAAAAAGTTGAAGCTGAGCTGAAAAATGGTGTTTTAAGGCTGCATCTACCGAAATCTGAAGCAGCAAAACCCAGACAGATTGAAATAAAAACCGCTTAATCATACAAACTCACCCGGAGACACTTGATCCTCCTTAAAGAATATTAAGGTTAATCTAAGGTGGGGAGCTTTCTCCGGGTGGCTCCTCATCTTTTACGTATTGCTCGATCCAGGGAGAAGGTCTGAAATATAAACGGCGACAGATAGCGGGATGTAACCGCAGCAACGCTAAAGATCAAAATTTAAAACAATGCCGTATGTACGATCCGTGGCCGGATACCCGCTGAGATTTTCATAATCTGCATCAAACAAATTGTTGATATAGAGCTTTATAGTTCCGTTTTTAAAACAGATTATTGATACTGCCTTGCGGCACATTACACCACAACAATGTTTTATATCTCACAAAAACATTTTGTTTCAAGCCATTTTTCAACTGTATTTTCAAAATCTGCCTTTCAGCCCAAAGCACAACCTTGGTCAAAATCATAAAAAACAGCATTTTGTTTTTGGCAGTGAATCATTAGTTTTTTAAAGCAATAATTTTTCTCCAGCACAGCTTCCGAGTCAGGTATAACAGAAAAAAAGGCCGGGCTTCCAATAACGATCAATTTGTTTTTTGCCCGGGTCATGGCAACATTCAAGCGGTTGGGACTGTTTAGAAACTCACTTAGCAGATGATCAGGGTCAGAAGAGGTGATACCGAAAATGATAATATCCCGTTCTGCTCCTTGAACCCGTTCAACCGTATCCACACAGGGAAGCGGTAAATTTTCAGGCATTTTTTCTCCAAGTTTTTTGATAATGGCATTGTTCTGTGCCCTGTGAGGTGAAATCAAAGCCATTTGATCCGGTGACACTCCATAACACTGCATTAACCTGTGGGCAAGGGCCGCCATTAAATCGGCTTCAACATCTGATTTCTGGGAACAGCCATGGTGATCTGTCAATACCAGCACAACAGGTTTTGCAGGATCTATGATTTTGTCATAGAACTGCTGCAGACTGTTATTGTTATCTTTATTATGATTGTGATTATGCACGTCATTGTTATCGGCCCTGCATAAGGACTTATCCAGAACAAGCCGGGTATGGGCATTGCCGGGGGCCGGGTGCAGCATGCCGTCATACCAGATTTTGCCGGGAAAAACACAGATCTCTTTGTTCATGCGGTAAGTAACATCAAGGGTTTGCCGGTGCGGTTTTGGATAGATATCCAGCAAATTTGACAGGATAGACCGGTTGAAAAACCGGTCTGCAGGCTCTCTGGAATATTCCCCATAATTTCCCAGTACAATGGGAGGCAACTGGCAAACATCACCCAGGAACAAAAAATTGCCCCTGCTGTAAATCAGACTCAAAAGAGCCTGGGGCACCGGCACCTGGGAAGCTTCATCAAAGATAATCCAGTCAAGGGCCGGGGGAAATCCATTATCTTTGCTCTTAAAAAGATTGTAAAATCCATAGCCTGTGGCACCTAAAATCAACCAGGGTCGACCCAGGACATCATTTGCATCATCTGAAAACTCCACCTCCATGCTATTGTCTTTTTTTCATCCCGATTTTCATACGAGTTTTCATATGAGTTTTCATCAGGATTTTTATGGGCATCTGTGTTTACAAGCTGTCCTGACTGACCACATTTTATACAACAACCTGGAAAACAGCCCGGCAGATACTGGCTCACAAGCTTTGTCACCTTTTTCAATACAGTATCAATAGCCTGGTGAGTCAAGGCACTCACACCTATGCGAAGAGGCTTTTTAGCTTCATGGGCCTGCAGGATCAAGACGATTAAAATCCAGCCAAGCAGATGGGTTTTCCCGGTTCCGGGCGGACCTTGTATCAGACTGGTCCGGTATTGGAACGGCAACGCCAATGCGCGTTGCTGTGAAGAATTCAATCCATGGTCATTACTGGCAATCCATTTTTTCAGCCAGGATGATAACGCCAAAGGTTGCCGGTCAAGTGCCTGTCCTGCAAGCATTTGCTGCAAATAATGGGGATGATTTTTCTTAAAAACAGTGGCTGCAACATGGGTCAGCTTGTCCTGATTCCAGTCACTTGTATCCTCTTCCAGGGAGTACAAAAAATTTTTAGTTAACTGAATTTGCCCGGACCCGGCAAAACCTGATCGGGCAAAACCGGATCGGGAAAGAATGGATATCTGCCCTGCCCCCATATCAACCTCAGCCAGGATAACGGGAAAACCGGTTTGAATATCCTGGATACCATGAGGAGCAAGCCTGAGAAAATCTCCTGTCCGAAATTTTGACGGACAGGTTTCCTGTGAAAATTTAAAAACATACAGAAAACGCCCTTCATGATTCAGCCGTGTATGATCAAACCGCAAATGACCAATGGCACGAAATTTCAGCATTCTTTCCTGCAGCGTCAACTCCTGAAGGGTTAATATATCATCTTCTTGTAACCGCTGCTCTTCTTTGATGAATTCAAGATATGGAATAACCCCGGCGTCTTTATCTTTTTCAAAACAAAATTCCCATTCTTTTACCCATTGGCTTTTCAGATAGAAACAGGCCTTTGCATACAAATCAACCATAATAGACAGATCGGCTTTGACCATTGATTCAAGTCCTGCCACGCTTGACCCATCGGTTCCATGATTGTGGAACAAGCTTGGAGGCGAATCAAATTCCTGAGTACACCCAAACACATGCCCAAGTGTAGACAAAGACACAATTCCGGGAGCCGGCATATGAAAATGTGACTTAAAGACCTGACGCAGATCCGTCCATGGGTTTGGCTGGGTCTGCCATAAAAATTTTGCTTTTTTTCCTTCTTCACTCTGTGCCCAGTCCAGAAGATCCTGCCGGGATTGGGAACCAAAACAAAACATATGAGGGCCTTTGCCATTGACGATGCTCTTTTCCCACAAAATTGAGATCAAATCGGCAAACTCCTGCCATGCCGCTGTTCGATCCTCATCGGTTTGCATTATCCATACACGAAATTCAACCGGCTTGAGGGTTGCAGGCAGTTATCCGAACAAAAAAGCTCTACCGGGCTTTCAAAGCCTGCAATCTTGCTTTTTGTTTTTTCCATCTCCAATAAAGACTCCCCAGCCTTGATATCAATGACACAAGGGTACTGGTTATCCTGAACAGGAACATCACAGACAAGATCTGCCATATCACCGGAAATAATTTTTGATGAAGTGTCACGATAATGGGCAAAGGCGAGTGCCACCCGATGGTCAAATAAAAAATCCGTTAATTCCTGTAAAAACAGCTCCCTTGGCAGGGTTTTACAAAACAGATTCAAAGGCATCAAAGAGCTGAGTATTTTAAAATGCTTTTTTACCCAGGTTTGAAACGCGTTTTTATCAACCGGCAGGTTCAACTCTTCAAATTTGATCCGGTCAGAACATTCCACGCCAATCTCATCAGATGTTACAGATATCTCATCATCTGTAACCTTCTCCCGGATACTCCACTCCAGAACCAGGTTGGCAATCGACCCCAGAAAAGTGCAATACCGAAAAACAGCTTTTTTCCCGGGCACAACCTCAATGCCGTTTTCCAGAACCACTTTTTTTCACCTCTTTCCCACTCTTGTTGCAAAAGCTTTCTGGTTCGGGAAAAAAGGCAGTTTTCATCTTTAATTTTACTTTTACTTTCACCAGCGTTAAGTATATGCCCCATTGTCCTGGCAACTTCATATGACACTGGAGGCCCCAGGCCGATCCAGGCAAGCTGTTTTTCCTCCTTGCCCATGGAAGGCCGTGCCAGCACTTTTTTTTGTTCGCCAATATCAATATTTAAAATCCTGAGCAACCTTCCGGCAAGGTAAAGTTTATCTCCCACATCCATCTGGGAAACAATGGATTGGGGAATATCAGCAATGGCCTTGCCGGAGACCTCAAGATTATATTGAGTTTCCGCTTCTGGAAAATTTCCCCAGATTTTATAATCAAACAAATGGTTTCTGTATTGCCACCCGCCGCCAAACAGGCCTTGGAGTCGAGACTGTTTTAACCAGCGTTTTTTTTCAAGGGATTTGAAAACAGAAGGCAGAATCTCGTGCTGATCTGGAAACAAAGATTGCAAAGCCTCAAGTGAGAGCCTTTTTTTTCATACAGACAGGATATCACCTGCTGGCTCAACACACTGGGCAATGTCCTGTCACTATGAAATTCTATTTTTCCCTTACCGGACAATTCAAGAAGGGCAAGAAACCGCACAAGTTGATCCCCTGAACAGTCACCACAGCAAATCCCCCAGAAATTAATTTCCTGTTCACGACGATTGGACCGGCCAATGCGCTGAAGAAACGCTGCAACAGAACCGGTTGGCTGATACAACAGCACGGCATCCACATCCCCCACATCAATACCCATTTCCAGTGTGCTTGTGGCAATGCACAGAGCATGAGATCTTTTGCGGAATCTTTTTTCAGCCTTTTTTCGTTCCAAAGGCTTGAGGTTGGAATAGTGAAGTTCCGACACCCCTTGAAATTTTCCTGTCTTGTTGACAATGCTAAACAGCCTGTCGCAGGCAACCCGGCTGTTGACAAAAATCAGGATTTTGCGGTACTGCCAGGTATCATACAGATCATTGAGCAATGCCGGAATCTCGGTTTTTTCTTTTTTTATATGCAGCAGGCGCGCCCTTATTTTTCGTTTTACACTGGCCATGACCGATTGTACAGAATCTTGAAATCCGAAAAATCCAATAACATCGTCCGCACGGGAAATGGTTGCGGACATGGCGATTTTCTGTAAGGGCAGACCTGTTTTACGTTCAAGGCGGGTGAAAAGATAAACCAGATGCCGCCTCCGGTACTGGTGAATCAAAGAATGAACTTCATCAATGATCACAATTTTCACACGGAATAAAAACGCTTTAAGATCTGAATTGGCACTGCCCAGCATCAAGTCCAGGGATTCGGGGGTGGTGAGCATGATGTCAGGGGATTTTCCGCCGGCACGCTTGATATCACCGGTTCGAACGGCAAGGTTCAGCCCCAGGCGTTCCGTGATAATGGATTCAAACCGCCTTTTCAAATCCATGGCAAGGGCACGGGTGGGAATGATATATAAAACCGCTGTTTTCCTGCCTGACTGAATCACCCGCTCAAGACAGGGTGCCAGTACAGCCTCGCTTTTGCCGGAACCCGTGGCAGCCTGCAGCACAAGATCTTTGCCCTTCAGGATAGGGCCGACAGCTTCCTGCTGTGCCTTGTGCAAACGAAGAAAACCGCCATAAAAGGCTCGAAATGTATTGGGAAGCTGTAACAGCAATGGGTTTGACATTAAAAAACGCTTTCACCATCAAGAAGGCAAAGAGATAATTATTATTTTATCCCTTCATAAATCTTCATGTTATTCAGGGTAGATCAAATAGCAGGAGGCCCCAAAAACAATCCTTAACAAACTTTATCAAGCAACGGCCATCACCTGGCTCTGCTGCTCAAAATCAAGATGATTTACCAGAATTTTGAGTTTCAAACGTGCTTCAATACCTTTCAGTCCTGATAATTCCCGGTTCATTTGGCTTTGCATCAAAGCAACAGGAGGTTTCCATCCATAGGCACCTGCGTGGACTAAGATCAGTTTATGAATCAGCGTTTCCCACTCTTTTGGTGACAAGTCCTGCAAAGTGTGAATATTTATTTTTTCCCAGGCCCTGCCGTAGTTCTGTTTAAAATAGGGAACCTCAGGGGATAAAGAGATTTCATTGCCGGCATTTTTTTTGATTTTAACCTGGTCATAGTCTTCGTTTGCAATATGGGTGAAAAATTCAGGGGTAAAGGCAAAAACAGGATACAATCCCAAGGCGGTTGATTCAGGATAAAAAATTTCATCAAGAAACGCATAACTTTTACTGCGGCAGGTAATACGGGTTTGTACAATGGATTCGCCTTCGTCAAACAACACCACCCATCCCTTGAACCCGATTTTTTGAAACAAATTTGCCATGCCTTGAACCATTGCCAGATAATGTTCTTGTTCACTGCATACCAAAGAATGCTCCTTATAAAACGATACCTCACGATAATAAAAAACAGACCGCAACCGCCAGGCAGGGATATTTTTTCCCATAAGGGCGTTTTTCAGTATCCAGGAAAATTCCCTTGGTTTGAATCGAGCATGTTTTTTAAATTTTCTTTTTTTGGAGGACAAGGACATATTTTTCCGGGCCATAGCAGCTAAAATTGCTCTGAAACGGTGGGGGATCTCCTGTGGAATAAGATCTGACAAAGTTTTTTTGCTGTTTTCCGGCAAGGCCAGCCATTGAGCAACACGGGTTTTCCATACAGAAACAAAGGATTTTTCTGGTTCGGGAAATTCCATGGCCCCCATCAATGCCCGGTAAACACTCTTAAAATCATGAAACGGCACCTGTCTTGGATCAAGATTCACATAACTGACCACAAAATTCTGATCCAAAGCCCGCTGTTTAATATAATTGAGGCTGTGGGATTTGCCTTGTCCATATGCACCGCAAACACACAGATGGGAGAATTTGTCACTGTCAATGGCTTTAACGCCTTTATCAAAGGCAGTGGTAAGTTGTGCCTCACCAGTTGTGAGCAAGCGCACACCCAGAGGATCAAACAAACCTTCACGCAACCGCTCCACTGCCCTGCGAAGTTCAAAATTATCCAAAGTGTTCAACTGATCCTGAAAATCCAGATCATCCATTCTTGTGTGTCCTGTTTGGGTTTTAGGTTTTGGGTTCTTGTATTGGATTTTGGGTTATGGTTTTGGTCAATTATCCCAGGAAGGCTGCTTTTGCTCAATTTTTTCAGCCTCCGTTTTCCGTCTGGTTTCCACCATCTCCCGGTCCATATCCAAATCCTGAGGAGACTGTCCCTGTTCAGCCATATCAAGGATGTGAATCAAATGTTTAATAAACAAACGAACCTCGCTGATCACCCCCATTCGCTTCTGGTTGGAACAGATCTGCTCCATCAGCTCATCAGTTACCATCTCCTTTGGTTCCCAGCGGTAGGAAATTCCATGCAAAGTTCGCAGGCACCCCCCAAGCTCAACCAGCTCTTCGTTCTTAAGCGGGGTTTGATGGATATCCACCAGCACACCCCTGTAATTTAATTTTGCTGATTCACCAATGGATCGGATACGGCTCCACAATGCATCATAAGACTTAAACCCTTTTTCCGACATCAACACATCGGGAATAATGGAAAAAAAGATGTGAAGATATTGTGAAGACTCACTGTTATCAATCAGCAAGCGAACATTTTCATAAGCTGCATTACGAATGGAAGCACTTTGTGCCACAACAGTTTCCATCTCATCCATGAGCAGGATCAATCCCTGATGGCCGATATGTCGCAAAAACAAAATCAAAGAGTTCATAAACTGCTTGCTGTTGGTTTTATTGAGGAACTCATAGATTTGAAACGGCTTGAGTTCGCGTTTGGTCACCTTGCCCCCTTCAAACCAGTGAAGCAACACCTCATGGTCGGCATCCTGTTTTTCTTGATCTTCAAAAAACTCAGGGTCAAACCTGTTGTTCACAAGGGCGGCCAGGGCATTGGCAAAATTAATGTCCATGCCCTGGATATTTCTGAACTCTTCGGCCAAAGCCATCCTGTTTTTCCGGGCGTCATCCGTTTTGCCCTGAACCGTTGTTGTATCCAGTTTTTCCAGCCATGCCGCCAGCATGTTCCTGATACCGATTCCTTGAAAATCACCCTGAAGCTGCCTGACAATTGTCTGGTAAACGGTTTCAAATTTATGAATGGGAACTTCCCGGGTAAGGACCACAAAAGATACTGCAAATTTCTTTTCCATGGCAAGATGCCGGATCACCGACATAAAATGGGTTTTACCATCACCATAATCACCGTTGACAAACCTCACTTTGGAGCCGCCCTGCCCGATATAATTTTCCAGATCATCCTCAATAAAGGTAAGCCAGTTTTGCCGTCCTACTGTAAAAAAAAGAAACTTGTGTTTTCCGTCATATATTGCCTTTTTTTATTTTATTACCTTTTCAGGTTTATGTTTTATGAATTAAAAGCAACCCAGTATTCTACAAAAATTTATTTTTTTGTCAATATTTTGGATTTTAAAAAAAAGTCTCCGGTTCCCACATCTAAAGTCGCTTTAAGTTGCCGTTGCCAGAAAAATAGCCCTAACCGGTGCAGGATATCCTTCTATGGTTTTATCAGGATCATCCGGGTCCAGAAAATCCTTTAAACTTTCCGTTTGTATCCACCTGGTTTTTCTCTGCTCCTGCCCGCAGGTTTTGGTAATATCCACACACCTGATGTTTGTAAAACCCGCCCGCAGCAGCCAGGATTCCATTGCCAGAAGATCGGGAATAAAAAAAATGTTTCGCATTTTTGCATACCGGTCTTTTGGAAAAAGACAAAGATTTTGTTTTGACTCAATAACAAGATTTTCAAGCACCAGTTCCCCGCCTGGTCTCATTGAATCACAAATATCCTTGAGCATTTGAACAGGAGATTTTCGATGATACAACACCCCCATGCAAAACACCGTATCAAAATAATTGTCTGTTTTCGGGAGTTGATCATGGGTAACGGGCAGACAGAACACGTTCTTTTGCCTTAAAAACTTCTGCATAATAAGATATTGAAAATAAAACGTACTTTGAGGTTCCACGCCCAAAACCATTAATGGATTTTTAGCCGCCATTTTAAACATGTAATATCCGTTGCTTGACCCGATATCCAGAATTCGCCGCCCTTTAAGGCTGCCGATATGAGGTTGAAGCCTTTCCCACTTCATCCATGATTGCCACTCAGAATCAATCTTGATACCAAAAAGGTTGAACGGCCCCTTTCGCCATGGACACAGCTGTTCAACACTGTTATTCAGCAAATGGTATTGATCCGGTGTAAGATCTGATGAATCACCAATGGTGACGGCCTGATTTTCAAGATCTATGATTGAAGGACGAAAGTCCGGCAGGGCATCCACAATCTGTTTGAATTTTAAAAAATTACCTTTGGCATGATCCAGAAAAGCTCTTTTTTCGTTTATGAGTCTTTTGAACTCATTATAATGCTGATCTAATCTCAAGTGATGATAATATTGAAGAAAATTTTCCATTTTATATGTGACCTTTATGGTTATGTGTGATCTGAAAAATAAGCCAATAAAACAAGCCTGCCACTAATATCTGCAATATATGACAGATTATTTTTTTATCGCAATCATTGAGGCAAAGTTAAACCATTTAAGCCAGACATCAAATAGAGCAAAACCTGCATTTAAAATTCTGTTTTTATGGGTTTCAATAGTATCCGGGATGAGAACTTTTTCAAGTGCATCCCTTTTTTGACTGATTTCAAGCTCTGAATAACCGTTTTCAAGTTTGAAAGTTTTATAAAAGCTTGTTTGAAGATCATCTAATTGTTTGGATTCATGAACGGTTTTTTCCGTTAAAAGAAGAATGCCGTTTGGATTCATCCCCTGATAAATTTTTTTGATAAGAGCATCTCGTTTTTTCATATCAAGAAACTGCAAGGTCAGATTTATCAATACCACTGAGGCATTTTTAATATGAATATTTTCTAAAAAACCGCAAACAAGGTCAACCGGCCGGGTTTTCCCCTGATATACAAGACGTTTTTTATACTTTTCAATCATGGGTTTTGAACTGTCCACAGCAACCATTGAAAAGGGGCGTTCCTTTAGTTGATTCAAAATCAAAATCCCAAGATTTCCATGAGAACAGCCAAGATCATAAATCCGGCTGCCCGCCTGATAATATTGAGCAGTCAGTTTGGACTGCCGCTCAATGCTTTCCATATACAAAGGTACTGACCGGTTCAGCATATCATCGAACACATCAGCCACTTCTTTATTAAATTCAAAGGGTTTAACCTTATTTTTTTTTTCTGCAAATACTTTGTCTTTAGCCATTTTTGCTGCCTGTAAAATATTTTTTTTACAGGTTTTATAATATTCTGCAAATAAGTGCAAGAATACCTGAAATCCATTTCATTATCCCTTGACGCAACTCATTTCATAATGCTATTTAGCAGCTGAAATTAAATCTTTAACTCAACTTTCGGACTTTAAGCTTAGCAGACGGGCTTTTAGCATACCCCACCTAAATTTGCCGACTTTCGAAAGTTAAGTCTTCAATTGATCCCACAATGGTGATCCCACAATGGAGTTAAAAGCTTCAGGAGGAAAATAATATGGAAATTATTGGAATTGATGTCGGGTTTGGGTTTACAAAAGCATATAATGGCAAAAATTCCGTCATATTCAAATCAATCCTCGGAGATGCCACGGATATCCATTACCGTTCTTCATTGGGTGAAGATTCTTCAACTTCAAATCTGCATATTACCCTGGAAAACAAATCCTATTTTCTTGGCAATTATGCCGAACTTCAGTCAAACATCCGTGAATTCACTCTTGACCAGGAAAAACTTCTTGAAGAGTTTGTTAAAATCCTCGCTATCACAGCCGCAAGTATCTGCACCGACACATCAGCACCCCTTCATGTTGTATCAGGCTTACCTGTTGGATATTTAAGAAGAGATCACAAAAAATTAAAAGAGATGATCTTGGGGGTTCACGACATAACCCTTCACAATACAAATGGAGAGGATGTAAAAAAAAGAATTAATATTGATAAAATTCATATCATTCCCCAACCCATTGGCTCTATTTTCAACATGCTTTTTGATAAACAGGGAAAAATAAAAAACCGGGACCTTGCCACCCAGAAGCTTGGCGTTGTGGATATTGGTTTTAAGACCACGGATTTTAGTATTTTTGACCACCTTCACTATATTGAAAGAGGTTCCCTTACAATGGATACCGGTATTTCAAAGTGCTTTTCCGTAATCGCCAACAAATTAAGGCAGGAAAGCAACATGAATATTGAATTGTATAGAATGTTTAAATTTATTGATTCGGGAATGATCAAGATCAAGGGAAAAGAATATAATATCTCAAATCTCAAAAAAAGAGTTTACACTCATGCCGCATCAGCCATTGCATCCGATCTCAACCGGCTGTGGGAAAATGACTGGGACATGGATTCCATTCTCCTTTCAGGCGGCGGAAGTGTAGAATTGGCAAAATATTTAAGCCCGAATATTGATGGTAATGTTATCCCAATGGAAAACAATGGGGATGCCCGATTCAATAATGTCCGTGGATATTGCAAATTCGGCAGGTACAAGTGGGGATATGCCAAATATATTGCAGAAAACCCAAAAGAACAAAAAAATACGGAAGAAGAGCAAAACAATCAAGCGCCTGCCGAGGATCAAGACAAAACAAACAAAACCCCATATCAGGATGAAGCAAAACTCAATAATCAGTCTAAAGGACTTTCCTGGCTGAAACGCCAGGGGTAAATTCACAGGTTGCCATGAACCAAAATGATTTAACAAAAGTTTTATCTCTTGTAGCCAAAGGATCGCTATCTGTTGAGGATGCCCAAAGCAAGCTGAAAAACATCTCTTTTGAAAATATTGATTTTGCTCAGATTGATCATCACAGGTCCCTGAGAAAAGGTTTTCCCGAAGTGATTTTTGGACAAGGAAAAACAAGTGAACAAATTATTGAGATCATGAAAAAAATCATCATCCATGAAGAGATCGTTCTTGTGACCCGGCTTAAAAAAGAAAAAGCTCAAAAAATAAGCTCAAAAATTAAAGGAACCCAATATTTTGAAGACGCAAAATTCATGTGGTTTAAAAAGAATGAACCCAAAATAACAGGCTGTGGTCAAATTCTGGTCATGACTGCCGGCACATCTGATATTCCTGTTGCAAAAGAGGCTTTGCTAACCGCCCATGCCATGGGAAATGAGGTGGAATCAATCTTTGATGTTGGTGTCGCAGGTATTCACCGTCTTTTTGCCCACCAGGAAAAAATCATGGCAGCTGCAGTCATCATTGTTGTTGCCGGAATGGAAGGAGCGCTTCCCAGTGTGGTGGCAGGAATGGTCAAGGCCCCTGTCATTGCCGTTCCAACCAGCATCGGATATGGTACAAATTTTGGTGGAATGACAGCTCTCTTGGGGATGCTCAATTCCTGCAGTTCAAATATTGCCGTGGTAAATATTGACAATGGATTTGGAGCTGGATTTATGGCCTCATCCATTAACCATGTATCTGTATCCGGATAATACGCGTTATGTGCTGAAAATTAATCTTAAATTTTTTTTCTAAGCTCTATTGCCGCTTCATTTTTGGGATCTATCCTGAGAATTTGATTCAAATAGTCATCTGCCACAAAGATTTTTTTGTTCATGCAATGTATTTTTGCAATCTGAAATTTTGCTTCAATATGGCCCTTGGCTTGACGGTCAACTTCCATGAAACACTTTAAAGCTTTTGCCCATTCACCCACCTGCTTGTGTATCAACCCTGCCTTATAAATCATCTCATAATTGGAGGGATTATCTTTGATAACACGCTCAAGCAATTCTTGAGGATACTCAAATTCATTATGGAACAAACAGACATCAATAACTTGTTGCCTTGCCGCACTTTGTCTTTTTGAACGGGTAATGAATTTTGAAAAAATATTCAGAGACAACTGCCTGAAATCCTTTTTTAGCAATTTTTCACCAAGATCAAAGGCCTGTTCATTATACTGGTTCGTCAATGACAAAACTTCAAGACAATATTTACCCGCTTTTTCAAGTTCTTTGTTTTGGCTATAATAATCAGCAAGATGAATCCTTGAAATTGCATCCTGCTTGTTCACAGATGCGGCCTTTAAAAGGCATTTTTCGGCTATGGCGTTTTTCTCAATTTTAAAATGCAGCAACCCTAACTGGCGAAGGAGTCTTGAGGCAGACGGCTTATGAGACAAAGCAAGTTTAATCTCTTCAATGGCGGCTTCATACTGTTCTTTTTCTTCCAGATCTCTTGCCTTTAAGCGGTGCAGAGTTGCAGGGTCCGGGTTATTGGCTTTTTCCACAACTGTTTTTATTTTCGTATCTAAAGATTCAAGGGTTAACGGCTTAAGCAGGTATCCGTCAATTTCAGTTTCAGCCACTTCGGAAACAATATCCCTCTCAGCTTCAGCCGTTACCATGATAACCGGCAGATCCCTGAGTTTTTTATCATTTCGAATTTTATCAAGCATCTCAATTCCATTCATGACAGGCATATTCCAGTCAAGGATAGCCAAATCACAATGTTCGTTTTTTAAAATATCCAGACCTTGTTTTCCGTTTTCAGCAAATTTTAAATTTGTTCCAATACCCAGATTTTTGACCATTTTTCGAATGGTTAATCGCATGCTTTTCATATCATCAACAACAAGGATTGACATATTATCAATATCGATCATAATTTTGTTTTCCTGATAAACTTTTTGTATTCATTTTGAATTGCCTCAAACGTTAAGGCAAATGCATTGAAATTTTCTACCTTTGCATGGGTTTCCATATCCAAAGCGGCATTTCTCAACAAATCTGCGTTAACATTTGCGGCAGATCCTTTTAAAGCATGTGAATTTAATCTTACACCCTCGGCATAATTTTGATCAATTGCATCGTCGATAGCATCTATCAACTCCGGGGCTTCCTGTAGAAAAGAATCCAATACAACTTTGATGATCTCCTCATCGCCCCCAAATCGTTCAGATAATTTATCCTTGTTAAAACACATATCCATTTTCATGTCTGTCTTGGACAACAAATCCGATTGCACTGTTTCAGTCTTGATATCAATTTTACCAGGTTCGTTATTTTGTATAGGCTCATCATCTTGCTCATATTCATCTTCAAATTTTTCAGGACAATCTTTTTTTACAAACTGTAACCTGTCCGTTAAATTTGACCTGATTTTTTGTGAAAGAATATCAGGTTCAACCGGTTTTGAAATAAAATCGTCCATTCCTGCTTTAAAACATTTTTGACGGTCTTTTTCAAAGACATTTCCGGTCATGGCGATAATCGGGACATGGTCCATTTTCAATATCTTCTCATTCTCCCTGATCTGCCGGGTTGATTCAAACCCATCCATCACAGGCATCTGACAATCCATTAAAATCAGATCATATGAGTTGTTTTTGTGTTTATTTATGGCCTCAAGTCCGTTTTTTGCGACATCTGTTTGATATCCCAATTTACCAATCAATGCTTTTGCCGTTAAAAGATTGGTTTCCATATCTTCAACAATCAAGATCTGCCTGACATATTTTTTACTTTCAAGGATACTGTAACGGGTCATTATCGGCAATTTCCCGGCATCTTCTGGGTATGATTTTTCTGGGTATGACCTTGATAAAACAGCTTTAATACAATCTTGAAGAAGTTTTTTTTCAACCGGTTCACTCAAGAATGCCGAAAAGCCAATTTCTTCAAACCGCCTGGCATCCCCTTTTTTCCCGATTGATGACAGCAGTATCAATCGTGTATTCTTTAATTGATCATCCTGCTTTATTTTTTTTCCCAATGCTTCCACGTTTTCATAAAATTCCTTGGCCTCCATGATCACCATATGAAAAGGATTGTTATCATCTTTTGCCCATCTGAGCATTTCCATGGCTTTTGTATCATCAAAGGCCTGATCATAATCCATGTTCAATTCATTCAAATTGTTTTCAAAACTCTTTCCAAGGACTGAACCGTCACTTAAGACAAGTATTCTGCAATCTTCAGCATTCCGGGTAAAAAGATCAACTGTCTTTTCTTTTTCAACTTGTTTTTTTAGCGGCAGTGTAAACCAGAAGGTAGACCCTATCATATCAATGCTTTCTGCACCGATCTTACCGCCCATTTTTTCAACCAGCAATTTTGATATGGCCAATCCCAATCCAGTGCCCCCGTATGTTTTGGTGATGGAAAGATCTGCCTGGGTAAAGGATTCAAAAAGGGTTGTCAACTGATCATCCTTGATACCTATACCGGTATCTTCCACAGAAAAATAAAGGGTTGCAGATGTTTCATCTTCCCTTCGTAAAGTAACACTTAATCTGACTTCTCCTGAACCTGTAAACTTTATGGCATTTCCCGTCAGATTATTAATCACCTGACGAATCCGGCCGATATCCCCTTGCAAAAGACAAGGAACATCGGAATCTATAAAACATAAGAAATCAATGCCCTTCTGCCTGGCCTGTAATTCAGGCAGGGACACCATATCTTTTATGGCAATATCAAGATCAAAATCCCTGACATCCAGTTCAAGTTTGCCTGCTTTGATTTTTGATAAATCAAGTATATCGTTTACAATGGTTAATAAATCCCTGGCACTGTTATAAACAATCTTGGAATAGGAACGTTGTTCTTCATCCAGATCAGAATCAAGCAAAACATGCATCATACCGATGATGCCGTTCATTGAATTCCTGATTTCATGACTCATGTTTGCTAAAAATTCATCTTTTATTTTCGTTGCCTTATCGGCATTCTCAGAAATCCTGCGGCACTCCTGCCTGGATTGATCAAGAAGTATGTCAAATTGCTCATAATTTCTTTCCCGGACCATGACAATAGCAAAAAAACAGCCGGAAATGACCAAAAAATTGTAAAACCGGTAAAGGCTGATGTTAACAAATTGTTCACTGACCAGGATGCTTAAATTCAAACGTTGATCAAAATAAAACAAAAAGAAAATCAAACCGGCAACGATCAGATACGGCACTCTGAATTTCCTATCCTGGAAAACAGTTGTAAGTAAAGGTACAAACAACAAAAGAACCATAGAGATACTGTAAAATCCACCGGTATTATAGCAAAGGCAGCCAAGATAAGACACAAAGGAAGTATTCAATATATGACAACGAAAAGTTGTGCCTGTTTTTTTCAAGGCATATAAATTGACTATGTTTATAAGCAAAAAAAAACCGCTCAATGCAACCAGAGACAAAGCACCAATCTTAAAAAACAAACCGGACTGGAGGATAAGCAATCCTGAAAAAACAAGAGAAAAAGCCTTTAGATTTATGGAACCATAAACTGTCATAGCAGACTTATATAGAACCATGCTCTATATTGTCAAATTTATTTTCAGAATAACTGCCATGCGCAAACCTGTTGTTTATTGTTTATTTTGCCCACAACAAAGCACGAAATTCGCTCTTTGTATTTTTGAAAGCTTTCATATAAACTGCCATTTGCAGACCCGATATTTCATTTAAGATTTGCTTTAAACAAAGATCGAAAATTTCTGTATAACTTTTTTAAGATTTTTATAAAAAAGCTTTAGAGAGAAAAAAACATTCTTGACTTTTACAAAATTTATATATAGTTAATTATATTTAAATAAAGTAAAAATTATGATTACAAATATTCTTAGCATACTATTAGTCCTTATTATCGTGGGGGTGATTATTAACACCTCCAGGCGAAGGGGCTCTTAGTGGCATAAACTTTAAATAAACTTTAAAAGCCGTTATCAGCCCCAAAAGGGCTGATAACGGCTTTTTTGGTTTGGAGACAAACAACATGAGAAGTCATATCGCAACAAAAGGTATAGCCAGAGCGCCCCACAGGAGCCTGTTCAAGGCCATGGGATATACGGACAGGGAAATTAGCCAGCCCCTTATCGGTATTGCCAATTCAGCCAATGAATTGATTCCGGGACACATGCACCTGGACCATATTGTAAAGGCTGTAAAATCAGGCATCAGTATGGCAGGCGGCACTCCCATGGAGTTTTCAACCATTGGTGTGTGTGACGGTATTGCCATGAACCATAAAGGCATGCACTATTCACTGGCCTCCCGTGAACTCATTGCAGACTCCATAGAGGTCACGGCAACAGCCCATCCTTTTGATGCCATTGTCATGGTTCCAAATTGTGACAAAATTATTCCCGGCATGCTCATGGCAGCTGCACGATTGAATATTCCAGCCATATTTATCAGTGGCGGTCCCATGCTGGCAGGGAAACACCCGGATAATAAAAATCAGCAAATTGATCTTGTCACGGTATTTGAAGCCGTGGGGGCGGTTCAATCCGGCAAAATGACGGAACAACAACTTTTCGCCATTGAAAATGCCGCCTGCCCCACATGCGGATCATGTGCCGGGATGTTTACGGCAAACTCAATGAATTGCCTGACCGAAGCCATTGGGATGGCCCTCCCTGGAAATGGAACCATTCCCGAACCCATGTCTGAAAGAATCAGGCTGGCCAAACAAACCGGCATACAGATCATGCAATTGCTTGACAAAGCAATTACGCCGGATAAAATCTTGACCAAAGAGGCATTTATGAATGCACTGGTGGTGGATATGGCCCTGGGATGTTCCACCAACACAGTACTTCACTTAAAAGCGCTTGCCCATGAAGCCCATGTTGATATAGATCTGAACTTAATTAATGAGGTCAGCAGAAAAACTCCTCATTTGTGTTCTTTAAGCCCAGGAGGCCAGGACCGTATTGAAGACTTGAATTTTGCCGGTGGCATACCTGCTGTCATGAAAGAGCTTTTTGACCATGCCATGCTCAATACAGACTGTCTTACAGCCACAGGAAAAACCGTCGCCCAGAACCTTGAAACAGTTGTAAAAAAAGACCAGCAGGTGATACGACCGATTGAAAACCCCTATCACAGCGAAGGAGGGTTAGCAGTACTCTTTGGCAATCTTGCCAAAGAAGGCTGTGTGGTCAAGCAGTCTGCGGTTTTAGACGAGATGCTCCAACACCAGGGACCGGCAAGGGTATTTGATTGTGAAGAAGACGCAACCCAGGCTATTGTCGACAACCAGATCAACAAAGGGGATGTCATTGTCATCCGGTATGAAGGGCCGGCCGGTGGTCCTGGCATGCGTGAGATGCTGACCCCCACCTCTTCCATAGCAGGCATGGGACTGGATGACACAGTTGCCCTGATTACCGACGGCAGATTTTCAGGAGGAACCAAAGGGGCATCCATCGGCCATATCTCACCGGAAGCAGCAGAGGGAGGAACCATTGCAATCATTCAAGAAAATGACCAGATAAAAATAGATATCCCGGCAAAAACCATTGAACTTCTGGTTTCGGAAAATGAGATTGCAGACCGGTTCAGCAGATGGAAAAAACCTGAACCTAAAATCAAAACAGGTTATATGGCCCGGTATGCGGCAATGGTTAGCTCGGCCGGCAACGGTGCCATATTCAAAGACATATTATAGGAGAAAAACATGAAACTTACAGGTGCCCAGATTCTTATCAAAATGATTAAGGCAGAAGGGGTTGACACAATCTTTGGATATCCCGGCGGTGCTGTCATTGATATCTATGATGCACTGGCAAAGCAGAACGGCCTTAGGCATATTCTGGTCAGGCACGAACAAGGCGCTGTCCATGCTGCAGACGGCTATGCAAGAGCCAATAAATCAGTTGGCGTTGCCCTGGTTACCTCGGGTCCCGGAGCTACGAACACGGTTACGGGAATTGCGTCTGCATACTTGGATTCCATCCCCCTTGTTGTGTTTACAGGCCAGGTTCCAACGGCGCTGATCGGCAATGATGCATTCCAGGAAGTGGATATAGTGGGCATTACAAGGCCCTGTACCAAACACAACTACCTTGTAAAAAATGTGGAAAAACTGGCTGAAACAGTTAAACAAGCCTTCCACCTGGCAAGATCAGGCAGACCCGGCCCGGTCCTCATTGATCTGCCAAAAGATATTGTGGGAACCCAAATTGAGTTTGAAGAACCTTGTGAGATTTCTTTAAAATCCTACAAACCCAATTACACACCCAATAAAAAACAGCTCTCCAAGGTGGTTGATCTGATCAAACAGGCCAAACGGCCGGTTATTTTTGCCGGTGGCGGTGTAATTCTTTCCGAGTCTTCCGAGGAACTTACCCGCCTTGCAAAAATTACGGATATCCCCGTCACGGCATCCTTGATGGGGCTGGGCGCATTTCCAGGATCTGATCCCCTGTGGTTGGGAATGCTGGGAATGCACGGAACTTACAGGGCCAATATGAGCATTGGCAATTGTGATCTCATGATTGCGGCAGGGGTCCGGTTTGATGACAGGGTTACCGGAAATGTTAAAAAATTTGCACCTGATGCCAGGATTGTCCAGATTGATATTGATCCCACATCCATCCATAAAAACATTGAAGTTCAATGCCCCATAGTGGGAGACTGCAAGGCTGCCTTAAAAGAGCTTGTTCAATTAATGGAAGGCCGGGACCCGGAAGAGTTTAAAAATAACCGGCCCAAATGGCTTGCACAGATCGAGGAGTGGAAAAGCACAATGCCCTTGAAATACAACCAGGGCGATGAGGTGATCAAGCCCCAGTTTGTCATTGAAAAACTCTATGAACTGACAAAGGGAGATGCCATAATTACAACTGAAGTCGGGCAAAACCAGATGTGGGCAGCACAATATTATCATTTTAACAAGCCCAACCATTTTATCACATCCGGCGGACTGGGTGTCATGGGATTCGGGCTGCCTGCCGCTATTGGAGCCAAAGCCGCCCGCCCGGACAAGCTTGTGGTTGATATAGCAGGCGACGGCTCCATCCAGATGAATATCCAGGAGCTGATGACGGCCATTGAATCAAAAATAGATGTTAAAATCGTCATCCTGAACAATCAATATCTGGGTATGGTAAGGCAATGGCAGGAACTGTTTTATGATAAGGTTTACTCTTCCACAAACATGGAAAATGCCCCTGATTTTGTAAAACTTGCCGAAGCCTACGGTGCAAAAGGATTAAGATGCACCCGGCCTGATGAGGTTGAATCCACACTCAAAAAAGGCCTGAACACCGAAGGAACGGTAATTATGGAATTTGCCGTGGACAGAGAAGAGTCTGTTTACCCCATGGTTCCCGCAGGTGCCAGCATAACGGAAATGCTCCTGGTTTAATTTAAAATCTGAAAAAGGATATTTATCATGAAAACAAACAGCTACTTACTTTCTATCCTCGTAGATGATGAACCAGGCGTTCTTTCAAGAATTGCAGGGCTTTTTTCAGGGCGCGGATTTAACATTGACAGTTTGAGTGTGGCCAACACTGCCGAACCCGAAGTATCAAGAATTACAATGGTGACCAATTGTGAACCACATATTATTGAGCAGATAAAAAAACAGCTGCACAAGCTTATCAATGTCATCACGGTAACAGACCTGACAGACAAAAAATATGTCCAGCGCCAACTGGCATTAATCAAGGTCAATGCACAGCCCGAAAAAAAAGCGGATATTTTGAGAATTGTGGATATTTTCAGGTGCAAGATTGTTGATGTGGGGCTGTCCCATTACACCATAGAAGTGTCCGGGGACAATGAAAAACATGATGCAATCATCTCTTTATTAAACCCTATGGGGATCATTGAAATCGCCTCTACCGGCTCCATTGCCCTGGCACGGGAGAATGGCAAGTAAGCAAGTTAAGAATGTGATTAACAGGTAAACACCACCAGACAGGACAAACAATGGAAAAAGCACTTTTATACGATACCACGCTAAGAGATGGCATGCAGGGAGAAAACATCTTTTTTTCTCCTGAAGACAAGGTAAAAATAGCACGAAGACTTGATGATGCAGGCATCCACTATATTGAAGGGGGATGGCCGGGATCAAATCCCGGTGCCCAGCATTTTTTTGAACTGGCAAAAAAGATGGAATTTAAAAATGCCAAGGTGACAGCCTTTGGTTCCACCCGGCGCCAGGGCAAAACCTGTGAACAGGATGGCAATCTTCAGGCATTAATAAATAGCGGAGCGCCTGCGATCACAATTTTTGGAAAATCATGGGACCTGCATGTTGAATCCATAATGCAGAACACAAAAGAGGAAAATATTGCCATGATCAAGCAGAGTGTTGCTTATCTGTTAAGTCATGACAAAGAGGTCATCTACGATGCGGAACATTTCTTTGATGGATATAAGGCCAACCCGCTCTATGCCTTGAAAACACTTGAAGCAGCGGTTGAAGGCGGAACAAGGTGCCTTGTGCTGTGCGACACAAACGGCGGGTCCATGCCCTGTGAAATTGACACCATAACCCGGGCAACAATCGATCATTTCAAGAAAATTGACGTACCCGGCCTGATCTTCGGCATTCATTGCCACAATGATTGCGCCATGGCGGTTGCCAATTCCATTAATGCTGTTCATGCAGGTGCGACCATGGTTCAGGGCACCATTAACGGATATGGCGAACGATGCGGCAATGCCGACCTTACCGCAGTCATTCCCATACTGGCCCTTAAAATGAACCGGGAATGCATCTCCAGCGAAAACCTTGCAAAGATTTTGAACCTGTCCAGGTTTATCTCTGAAACCGCCAATGTCCCGCCGGTCAACTCAAGGCCATTTGTGGGAAAAAGTGCCTTTGCCCACAAAGGCGGGGTCCATGTCAGCGCCATCATGAAAAATCCCCTGGCCTATGAACACATGGCCCCGGAACTGGTTGGAAACAAGCGCAGGGTAATTGTTTCAGAGCAATCCGGCAAAAGCAACATCGAATACAAAGCAAAAGAGATGGGCATGAATATGGGCAAAAGCGGCGTCAACGGCCATCAGATTGTTTCAAGCATCAAGGAGCTTGAAGATGACGGGTTTGAATTTGATGCGGCAGAAGCCTCTTTAAAACTGATCATGGAAAAACTCACCGAACAGTTTGTCCCATATTTTGAGCTTGAATCCTTCCGGGTAACTGTTGAAAAAGACAAGGAACGACCCTGCTGTTCTCATGCCATGATCAAAATCAAGGTGGACAAGGAAACCGAAATCACTGCGGCAGAAGGAGACGGGCCTGTCAGCGCATTGGACAATGCATTAAGAAAGGCACTGACCAAAATATTCCCCCAGATCAATGACATGCGCCTGGTGGACTTCAAGGTCCGGGTCATTGACGGAAAAGACGGCACTGATGCCAAGGTCCGGGTTCTTATTGAATCCCGGGATGAAAATAACATTTTTTCAACCATCGGTGTTTCAGAAGATATTATAGAAGCAAGCTGGCAGGCATTGGCTGACAGTTTTCAATACAAACTTTCATTAGACGATCAAAACAAGGCAAAATAAGATGACAACAGACAACCAGATAATAATTTTTGACACAACTTTAAGGGACGGCGAACAATCACCCGGAGCCAGCATGAACCAGCCTGAAAAGCTGCGTATTGCCACCCAGCTTGAAAAACTGGGTGTCAACGTTATTGAAGCAGGATTTCCGGCAGCATCAGAAGGTGACTTTGAAGCGGTCAAAGCGATTGCTGAAACCCTTAAAACCGCCCAGATTGCAGCTCTTTGCAGGGCCAATAAAGACGATATCAACCGGGGATGGCAAGCCGTTAAAAATGCAGCACACCCCAGAATCCACACCTTTATTGCAACCTCTGAACTGCACATGAAATACAAACTCCAGATGACGCCGGAACAGGTGCTGGAACAGGCGGTTGAATCTGTAAAGCTTGCCGCCTCCTATACGGACAATGTGGAGTTTTCAGCAGAAGACGGATCACGGTCTGATCCAGCATTTTTGTGCAAAGTGTTTGAAGCGGTAATTGATGCAGGCGCCACAACGATTAACCTTCCTGACACGGTGGGCTACGCCATCCCGGAAGAATACAGTGAGCTTATCAAACATGTCATGCAAAACACTCCCAATATGGACAAGGCTGTGTTGAGCGTTCATTGCCATAATGATCTGGGACTTGCCACAGCCAATACTCTTGCCGCCATAAAAGCCGGTGCAAGGCAGGTTGAAGTCACCATCAACGGTATTGGAGAACGGGCCGGCAACACCTCGCTTGAAGAAGTGGTCATGTCTCTGCACACACGGCCCAATTTTTTCCCTCAGACCACATCCATTGACACCACAAAAATTTACCCCACAAGTCGCCTGGTAAGCATGATAACCGGAATTTTAGTGCAGCCCAATCGCGCCATCGTTGGGGCCAATGCCTTTGCCCATGAAGCCGGGATTCACCAGGACGGTGTATTGAAAAACCCCATGACCTATGAAATCATGAAACCGGAAACCATTGGCCTGAGCAAAAACAGCCTGGTGTTGGGCAAACATTCCGGACGTCATGCTCTTAATTCCCATATTCAGGAGATGGGATACAATCTTTCAAAAGAAGAGCTGAACAAAGTTTTTGAAAAGTTCAAACACCTGGCCGACAAGAAAAAAAGCATCCAGGATGAGGACATTGAAGCCTTGATCAACGAAGGAGTATTAAGAAGCTCTGAAGTCTTTACCCTGGAATATATCAATGTTGTATCTGGAAACACAGTTTTTCCCACAGCCAGTGTAAAGCTCAACATCAACGGCCGTCCCGTCCAGGGAGCGACAGCGGGAAGCGGTCCCATTGATGCGGTATACAATATCATATCAAAATTAACCGGGACCACATCAGAGCTTTTAAGATTTACCATTTCAGCGTTGACCGAAGGCACGGATGCCCAGGGTGAGGTAACTGTGCGGCTGCAGGAAGACGGAATCGTGGCATTGGGAAAAGGCACGGACCCGGATATTATTACGGCAAGTGCCCTGGCTTACATCAACGGTTTAAACAGATTGGAATACCTGAAAAGCCATCCAATTGTAAAACCCGACAACCTTTAAATTATCCCATACACCCAGAACTGAAATCACTATTTTTTTTTAATAACGACCATGGCATATCACTCTGCCACAACAAATAATGAAAGATATTTAATTTCAGCAGGTTAAAAATTCTTTCATATAAAACGATTCACCACCGCTTTTACGCTTAAACCATCAGAATAAAAGCGGTGGTATTTTTTTTAGCGTTCAAAATAAAGGCGTCTTTCAACCAAGGGCAAAATACCTGTCCTGCACCTTATGAAAATTCTTTTTCAGACCTGTTTCTTCCGTTTTGTTTTGCTTTGTAAAGAAGCTTGTCAACCCTGGAAAGAAAAATGTCTTCCTTTTCAAAAGGACGATACTGACCCACCCCCAGACTGATTGTGGCGATAATTTTTTTATCCTCATACACTGTAGAGGTTTTTGCCACAGTATCCCTTATTTTTTCTGAAATTGTATAAGCATCATCCAGGCTGCATTTTTTTAAAAGGATTAAAAATTCTTCACCTCCCCACCTGCATAAAACATCTGATCTTCTTATGGCAGCATTGGAAATTTTTACAATATTTTTAATTACAGCATCTCCTGCCAGATGCCCGAATTGATCATTCACATTTTTAAACCGGTCGATGTCAAACAAAATAATTGACAGTGTGAAATTTTTCCTTTGGATGTCCTGAAGTACCTGATGAAAAATCATATCAAACGCCTGACGGTTGTATATGCCTGTCAACTTGTCAATTGTTGCCATTTTTTCCAGACGGCCCTGGTAAGATGAAATGGTCAAATTGGTTAAAACAAGCACAACACTTGTAATCACCGCACATATTGCAAGATTGATCAAAAGAGTGTGAAGAATCTGTTTTATTGCTTTTTCTTCTGTCTGTTCAACCAGTAAGTACCAGTCAAATTCAGGGATGTATCTTGTGTTCAAATGAACTGTTTTTCCATCTCTTTTGTATTTAAAGCAGCCACTTGATTTTGATAAAATTTCATCTGCTATGGATGATATCTCTTTCATCCTTGTAATCGGTTTATCGGGATTTATCAAATTTGATCCATGTAGCGTTATATTGCCTTGTTTATCTGTAAAATATATCTGCCTGTCATAATCTTTTTGATATTTTTTGATCAATTCTTTAACTGCGCTTACCTTAAGCCCCACACCGGTTGCACCGATAAATTTTTTATCATAATCAAAAACCTTAAAATTAATAAAAATGGTCATGGAATCATTGTTGGCCATATCCGGATCAATATTAATTTCATAATCAGATGTCAAAGCCCTTACCCTGAAATACCAGATGTCCCGCTGCTGGTTCTCTTGTACTTTTTTTAATATTCCCTTTGCCTGATAATATATCCGTGTCTGTTCGGAAACAAAAAAACTTGTAACGGCATTGTATTTGTTCCGGATTTCTTGAAGATAGCGCACAATTTGTTGTTCATCTTCTTCTCCTTTTATCACCCAGTCCCGAAGAAAGGTGTCATTTGCCATCAAAGAAGATATAAAAATAGTCTGCAGAAGATCTCTTTGAATTTCCGAATAAATATTGTCACTGGTTAAGGGAAGTTCACGTCCGACAATCTGATCTCTTAGTGATGACCTTGAAACAAAATAACTTGCCAGGCTTGTTGCGCCAAATCCAATTATCAACAGCAGGCTTATCATTAACATCAATTTATTTTTTCTTTGTTCCATCCACTCCTCTTAATTATTACGCAAACAATTAACTATCCGACATTTTTATGATGTAAAATTTTATACCATTAATTCCAAATCAAACAAATATTATAAGCTGCCATAGTCTGTTAACAATAGCCAGAAAAAAAATTTGCAAGTTTTTCATATTTGAGTTGTTTAACATTTTAAAGCCTAATTTAAGCACTGAATTACTATAAACAAGCAAGGTAAAGGAGTGAACAGATGATGACACAGTACAAATTCAACCGAATGGAAGTTGCAGGTTCTCTGGGAGATCTGGGCACTCTACTTCCAATGGCCATAGGCATGACAATGATCAACGGCCTGAATCCGATGGGCATATTTTTAAGTGTCGGTCTTTTTTATATTCTTTCCGGACTGTATTTTAAAGTCACCGTACCTGTTCAGCCAATGAAGGTTATCGGAGCCTACGCAATTGCAACCGGGATGAGTGCTTCCCAGATATCGGCCTCGGGATTTTGGGTGGGATGCTTTCTTTTAATCATAGGGGGAACCAATGCGATCAAGGTTATAGGAAAATATGTTCCCAAACCGGTCATCCGGGGGGTACAGTTATCAACGGGTGTTCTTTTGATGGCTCAGGGAGTCAGGTTTATCATTGGCACCTCGAAATTCCAGATACTGAGACAGGCCGTTGAACCTTATCTTACAGTACAGAATCTCGGGCCTCTGCCCGTTGGTATTGTTATAGGGATTATCGGCGGACTCCTTACTCTGTTGCTACTGGAAAACAAACGATTACCAGCCGGACTTTTTATCGTATCAGGCGGCATTTTTATAGGACTCGTCTGGGGAACCCACGAAGGTATTTACAAAGCATTTAATAATCTTATGGGCGGACTCAATCTTTCTGAATTTTTTCCTTTTGAATTTCCCACACGGGCAGACTTCACCTTTGCTCTACTTGCCCTGGTTCTTCCTCAAATACCAATGACATTAGGGAATGCAGTTATTGCCTATGCAGATCTGTCCAAGGACTATTTTGACGATAAATCAAAAAAAGTAACTTATAAATCAGCTTGCATCAGCATGGCATTGGCAAACTTTATGAGTTTTTTCCTTGGCGGCATGCCGCTGTGCCATGGTGCCGGCGGGCTGGCAGCTCATTATCGGTTCGGCGCACGTACTGCCGGATCAAATATGATTATCGGCTCCATCTTTTTGATTTTAGCTGTTGTATTCGGCTCTCATCTGCTGTCGATTTTATACCTTATTCCCATGTCGGTACTGGGAGTGTTGCTCCTGTTTGCAGGCAGTCAACTGTCAATGACAATAATTGACATAAAAAATCACAAAGATCTGTTTGTTTCTTTAATGATGCTGGGCATAACACTGGCCTCAAATCTTGCAGCGGCTTTTATTGTCGGTATTGCCATAGCTTATGCCTTAAAATCAAACAAATTGACTGTTTAACATAAAAAATAATAATATCGGCAACCCCAGTTATTTAAACAAGGAAGACCCGATATGATAAAATCAAAACAGACTATTGCAATAGTCAATGAATAATATGATCAAAACAGATCAGGACGCAGAGCTTATAACGGCAGCAGGAAAAGGAGATCAAAAGGCGTTCGAACGTCTGGTTCAAAAACACGGAGCTGCACTCTTTAATTTTTTACTCAGATACCTGGGTGACCGTACAACAGCAGAAGATATCGTACAAGAAGTGTTTATAAGAATTTACACATCTGTACATAAATTCAAAAAAATGACCGGCGTAAAAGCATCCTCCTGGATATTTAAAATAGCGTATAACCTTTCGATCAATGAGATCAAACGACGTAAACGCTACAAACACTTTTATGATGCATTAAATCAAAACGCACAAAACACAAGTCAACCAGATCAAATCAAGGAGTGGGAAACAAGAAAAGATATCATGGCAGGTTTAAAAAGGCTTCCTGAAGACCAACGGGCAGCATTGCTTTTAAGGGTGAATGAAGGGTATTCTTACAGGGAAATCAGTGACATTTTAAACCTTTCAATTTCCAGTGTGGAGTCTTTGATTTTCAGAGCCAGAAAAGGCTTGAAAAAACATCTAAAATTTTAACAAGGAAACAGAATCATGAAATGTCAGGAAATTTTGGAAAAATTATCAGCCCATTTGGACAAAGAGCTGGATTTGATCCAGAACAAAAACATAATACAGCATCTAATCCAATGCAAAGAGTGCAAAAAAGAATTAGAGGCTTTTCAGTACACAGATCAAATGATTCAAAACCTGCCACAGGAAAAAATGCCATCAGCGCTCATCAGACAAATTGATTCAGCGGTCTTCAAAGTGTCTTCTCCCGTGAAAAAATCTTTTTTTAAATCCCGGATTTTCACACCTCTACTTGTTTTTTTTGAAACCTTGTTTGAATTGCTCAACCCGCTAATCGAAAAGGAATCACGCCCAATAGAAGAATTTAATGATTTTCCGCCCGAGTCATTTGGCTATATATATTTCAAAATAATGAATCCAAGTCATATGAGGTCTTAAGATGCACATTTTTTTACATTATGTTTCCGGCTTTTTAACGGCCTTGATTCTTGTATCAGCCATTTTAATCATCGTGTATAATCATTTAAAACGCAAACATTTGAAAAAAAACAAAATTATCGGATATTTAGATTTAATTCCAGATCTTACACAGCAACAAAGAAAACAGGCCCAATCCATTCGCAAAGTGTTTTTACCAAAAGTCGCAGGCATCAGAAAGTGTCTCCACATTCAGCGGAGCAAACTGGCGGAAGCCCTGTTTATGGAACCTTGCAACGAACTGGAAATACAATCAATCTCAAAAAAAATTATCCGACTCCAGACGGAACTTGAGCATGAAGTTGTGGAGCATATTTTAGAAGAAAAAGAACTTCTCTCTCCATCCCAGAAAAGAAATTTCTACACTATAATTGTTGACCAATTTTCCGCCGGCGGACTGGGAATCCATGATATAAAAGGCAAATAATCAAAAAAAGAAGCCGGACAGCAGGCTGATGAAAAACATATTATCAGTCACCAAAAACTTGCTTGGCTGTCCGGTTATTTTTAACTTATATTTGTTGTTTTTATTTGGGAAATTATTTTTTAAGGATTATCCTGGCATCCACAACATCCAGGCCCTTTTCGTATAAAATTATGGGATTCAAGTCCATTTCTTCAATTTCAGGATAGGCCTCTATCAGTTCAGAACACATGGCTATCAACCTTCTTAATGATTTTTTATCATATCCTTTCTGACCCCTTACGCCTTCCAAAAGAATGGATGATCGCGTATCTTCCAGCATTTTTTTACAAGATGTCGGTGATACAGGCAATACCCAGAATGTAACATCTTTCATGATTTCAACCATAATTCCACCTAACCCGTACATGATAACCGGCCCGAACTGCTCATCTATTTTAGTGCCGATAATAATTTCAAGGCCTTTTTGAGCCATAGGAGAGACAAGAACCCCTCGAATGTCCGCTTCCGAGTTATAGGCAATAGCGTTTTTAATAATCTGACAATATGCTTTTCTCACTTCAAGTTCAGATTTCAAATTCAGTTTCACCCCACAGGCATCACTTTTATGCAGGATATCGGGTGAAACAATTTTTAATACGACATTCTCTTTGATTTTCTCTGCAATTTGCCATGCTTCATCTTCGCTCCTTGCCACCTGCCCCACTGATGTGGGGGCACCATGAAGCTTGATCAATTCTTTTGCCTCATTTTCTAAAAGCACATGACGACCTTCTTTTAAGGCATTGTTAATAATCTGATTACCTTCAGGCTTTGCCTTTGACCGCCAGTTAAACACAAAGTTGGTTTTTGCATGATAGGATTTCAGATAACTTCCGTATTTACAAAGAGAGGCAACACACTTACATGAAATATCCAGGGAATCATGAACCGGTATATCATAATGACGCAGCAAATCCAGGGCATGGGACTCGTATGAACTGTAAAGTGAATGCACAATAATGGGTTTATTTTTGCGTCTTACCATTGCCCCCATTCGATGAGCTGCAGCTTCTTCTCCTATGGCAAGGCTGTCGTCAAACCGGATGCCGTATCCGCCAAACAACCCGACTACCAGAAGCCCACCCACACTGGGATCTTTTAAAATAATTTTGGCACAATCTGCAAAAAGTCCTGGATTTGCATCCGTACCACCCGCCACATCAACGGGGTTTACAACTGATGCGGCATCAGGAAGAAGTTTTCTCAAATTATTTTTTGTTTTATCAGACAATTCAGGCAAAAGGATGCCGTAATCCGTTAAAAGATCGGCTGCAATGGTGGCATGCCCCCCGCCATCGGCTAGAATTGCAATGGATTTATTATTAATGGGCGGCTGATTTGAAAGAGTCGTGGCTACGGGAAACAACTCATCTGAATTTTCAATCACAACAATCCCGGTCCTTTCATAGGCTGATTTTGCAACTTCGCTCATACCTGCAAGAGACCCCGTATGTGATCCTGCTGATTTTTTACCCGTTGCAGACCTGCCGCTTTTTAAAAGAACAATCGGTTTTTTAATGCTTGTTTTATAAGCTTCCTGAAGGAATTTTCGGCCCTCGCTCATCCCTTCCACATACATAAGGATGGATTTTGTATCAGGATCATTTCTTAAAAATTCAAGATACTCATGAAACTTGATATCTGATTCATTTCCAACGCCCACATAGTAGGTAAATCCCTCTTGCTTGCGAATGGTAGCTTCTGTTATAAGTGTCAGGGCCATGTTTCCGCTCTGGCAGAGCAGGGCAATATTTCCCTTGGGTGCATTCTGAATGCCCACAAGATTCATATTTGATTTAAGATTTATCATACCCGAAGTATTGGGGCCGATCAATCTTACGCCTGTCTGTTTTGCAACAGCGACAACCTCGCGCTCAAGTTCTTTGCCCTTGAGGCCAAGTTCCCTGAAACCACCGGCAATGATGACTGCACCAGCGACCTTCTTTTCACCGCACTTTCTTAAAATATCCGGAATTGTCCGAGCAGGAGTTGTAATCAGGGCAAGATCAACAGGATCTTTAATCAGTGTGATATCTTTATGGCAGCGAATCCCGAGAATCATGTCCTCGTTGGGGTTCACCGGATAAATTTCTCCTTCATACCCATCGGCCAGAAGGGTTTTAATGGCTTGGTATCCGCGTTTTGTTTTATTTTTTGAGGCACCTATGATGGCAACTGATCTGGCATTGAGTACTTTATCCAACATAAAATTATTTTCCTTTAATTATTTTTTTCTCTGCTCAAAATCATCTAAAGACTGTTCTCTGTCTTTGGTGGAAACACAGGCCAGGCAGGCTTCAATCTCATAATCCATCAATGCTTCAAGGCTGCACTCTCCCCTGGCCATAAGGAACCCCTTTTTAATGAGTTTTAAAGAAAACGCAGAATTTGCCACAATTTTTTTTGCCATGGCAAACGCTTCATCCATTAATGTCTCAAGGGGAACGACTTTATTAACCAGTCCGATTCTCTGAGCCTCTTCACCGGTAATATTTTCTGCGGTAAATAAAAGTTCCCTTGCCTTGCCGGGCCCAACAAGATCCTGCACAAGCCTGAAAGCACCGCCAGTGACAGACGAGGTCACCTTTGCCTCGGGAGAACCGATAAAAGCTTCTTTGGCAGCAATACGGATATCACAGGCCAGGGCAAGCTCATACCCGGAGCCCAGTGCATACCCGTTAATTGCTGCAATGGTAGGTTTTTCAAAACGTATTATTTTTCGTGATGCCTCCTGAAGGGACTCAAGATATCTTCGATAATCTTCAATGCTTCTGTCTTTTGAATCCTTAAGGTCTGCACCAGTGGAAAACGCCCTGCCCTCACCCGTAAAAATCAACGCTTTGATTTGATTGTCCTGTTTTGAGATTTCAAGGGCGTCCTGCATCTCAATCCAAAGCTGCCGGTTCATTGCATTGAGGACTTTGGGCCTGTTCAATTTAATCAAGCCGACCTGATCTTTTTTTTCATAAATAATGCATTCATAGTCCATGGGGATTCGCCTTTTAGATTTTTTTAAAATACAAGTTTAGGAAGGGATGAAATACCTTTAACAGATTATTTTAAAGAATCAATTATTCCTTCCCGGAACAATAATTCTTGATTGTTCATCTTTTTTCTGCTGTGCCTGCATCTGCCTGAAACTTTCCATGACCTTTTGGGTCTCACCTTCCATGGCTTTGGGAAAGACATCCATGGCCTCTTCAAGAGTTTTGACCTCCAGGCGGGCCTGTATGGGGATGGGTCCCTGGGGAGTGGAAAGCTGTGATCTTCCCAGGAAAATAGGTTCCCGGCTGTTGTCGTCCGATCCGTCGAGATTGACAGGTATCATCCGCAGTATACTGGCGATTTTAAGATCCGTGATGGATTCTTCACGATAAAGGTTGTCTTTGTCAACTTGAAAATTCAGGCTTGCCGGCTGTCCGCTGTTTTTGTTCATAATATGTCTCCAGTTAAAAGTTTAAACCCGATCCTGACTGTTTTACCAGGATCAGGTTCAATCTTTAACGTGTTTGCGGGATGATCGCAAGGAAAGATTATTTTTTTTCAAGAAGACTAATCGGTTTTCAAGACAGACAAAAATGCAGATTGAGGAATCTCAACAGACCCTACCATTTTCATTCGTTTCTTGCCTTTTTTCTGTTTTTCAAGAAGTTTTCGCTTTCTTGAGATATCGCCGCCATAACATTTGGCAGTAACATCTTTTCTGAATGCGGATATGGTTTCCCGGGAAATAATTTTCCCTCCGATAGCACCCTGAATGGGTATTTTAAACTGCTGCCGGGGAATTTCTTCTCTTAATTTTTTACAGGCGGTCCTGGCCCTGGCTTCTGCCTTATCCCGGTGTATCAACTGGGAAAGGGCATCCACCCGCTCACCATTGATAATAAAATCAAGCTTTACAAGATCTGTCTCCTGATATCCGGCAATTTCATAATCAAAAGACCCATATCCCTGGGTGACGCTTTTAAGCCGGTCATAAAACTCATAAACCACTTCGGCCAGGGGCAGCTCAAATTTCATTTCCATACGGTTGGAGGTCAGGTATTGATAATTTTTACTGACACCTCGAAATTCGTGACACACCTGCATGACATTGCCCATATATTTGTCCGGCACAATAATGGATGCCTTAATAAACGGTTCCCGAACCCGGGAAATTTCAGCCGGATCAGGATACTGTACCGGATTATCAATAATTTTTATTGTACCATCCGTATAGGTTATCTCATACATAACAGAAGGAGATGTCAAAATAAGTGAGACATTATACTCTCTTTCAAGTCTTTCCTGGACCACCTCCAGGTGTAAAAGACCTAAAAATCCACAACGGTATCCAAACCCAAGGGCAACGGAGCTGTCTTTCTCATAAATCAGGGATGCATCATTGAGCTTGAGTTTCTCCAGCGCCTCGGTGAGTTCCTCATAATCGTCAGATGCAACCGGATACATGGATGAAAACACAACCGGTGTGGGTTCTCTGAATCCCGCCATTGCTTTGTCACACCTTTTGTCAGCCATGGTAACGGTATCACCGATTTTCACATCACTGATATTTTTAATGCCGGCAATAAAATACCCCACCTGCCCTGCTATGAGTTCATCTTGAGGTTGCCGGACAATCTGAAACAATCCCACCTCTTCAACTTTATACTGGGCATTGTTGGACATGAACTGGATCTTCTCTCCTTTTTTAATGCTGCCTTCAAAAATCCTGAAATGAACAATGGTCCCCCGGAAGGCATCATAATGGGAATCAAATACCAGGGCCTTGAAAAAACCGGCATCTCCTGAAACAGGCGGTGGAATTTTTTTGACAATGATCTCAAATATTTTATCAACACCAATACCTGTCTTTGCAGAAACAAGAATGGCATCATCGGAATCCAGTCCCAGATCCTCTTCTATCTGTTCTTTTGCCCACTCAATTTCAGCAGACGGCAGATCTATTTTATTGATAACCGGTATGATTGCAAGATCATGCTCCATGGCAAGATATAGATTTGCCAATGTCTGGGCCTCCACTCCCTGGCTTGCATCAACCAGTATCAATGCCCCCTCACATGATGCTAAAGCCCTTGACACCTCATATGAAAAGTCCACATGTCCCGGGGTATCTATCAAGTTTAACAGATATGTTTTACCATCCTGCGCTGTATAAGGAAGAGAAACAGTCTGGCTTTTAATGGTAATGCCCCTTTCCCTTTCAATGTCCATGGAATCCAATATCTGTTCTTTCATATCCCTTTCCGATATAATACCGGAAAGCTGAATCAATCTATCCGACAGGGTAGATTTCCCATGGTCGATATGAGCGATAATGCTGAAATTTCGAATATTCTTTTTGTTTAACTTCAATTTTGCTCCAAACTAATAATTGACAAATACCATGTATACCGTTAAATTTTATTATATTACATTTATCAATTGAGTTGAAAAGTGTCAAGAAAAGCTCTCATTGAAGGAGATAACCATGGAGAAAACCGCATGGCATATTCCATCCTTATAGTTGATGATGATAAAGCCATTAAAGATTATGTAGAAGCACACCTGAAGTGTTTCAACTATAAAGTTAAAAGCGCTGAAAATGCTTATAATGCGTTGAAAATACTCAAATCATTTAAAGCTGATATTATCCTGACGGATATTACGATGCAAGGCATGGACGGACTGGAACTTACGCGAAAAATAAAAAAAACATTTGATACGGATGTCATGGTAATGACCGGTTACAGCGCTGATTACTCATATGAAAAAGCGATTCAGGCAGGTGCAAGTGACTTTATTTTCAAACCATTTCGACTGGCAGAACTTGATTTGCGAATTAAACGGGTTTTAAGAGAAGCCGGATTCAAAAAAGAACGCTACAAGCTTTTAAAGGAACTTGAAAAACTTGCCATTACCGATGCATTAACCGAACTTTATAACTCTCGACACTTTTTTTCACAAATTAAAACTGAAATCAACAGGTATAACAGATACTCGCGCCCTTTGTCTTTGCTTATTCTGGATATTGATTTTTTTAAAGCCTATAACGATACCTGGGGACATCTTGAAGGCGACAAAGTGCTGATGAGAATTGGAAAAGTCATCAATTCCTGTATGCGATCCATGGATACGGCTTATCGTTATGGAGGAGAAGAGTTTGCCATCCTGCTACCGGAAACCGGGCTTCAAAAAGCATGCATGGTTGGAGCAAGAATAAAAGACAACATCTGCTCCCAAATATTTGAACCTGAACCTGGGACTAAACGCTCAATAACCGTCAGTATTGGTGCCACAGAACTTGTGAAAGGAGAAGATTTCAGATCTTTTATCAGCCGAACAGATAAAGCCCTCTATAGATCAAAGGAAACCGGCCGGAACAAATTAACCTATATTGTCTCAAACCCTGACAACACTTAGCCTGCCGGACTGACACCCCAGGCACCAGCACAAACAATACCCTACATCCCCCAGCACCAACCCAATACACAATTAAGCTGTATTGATTCGCATACTTAAATCCACCGACCTTGCCTGATGTGTAAGTGCGCCACAGGAAATCACATCCACCCCGGTGGCGGCGATTTTATTTAATGTTCCCAGAGAAACATTTCCCGAGGCCTCTACCACTGCCCTTCCGTTTATATAATTTACTGCCGCCGACATCTGGTCATAATCCATATTATCCAGCATGATCACATCAACACCCTCATCAACAGCCTCTTTGACTTCATCAAGATTGGTCACTTCAACTTCAATTTTCATCAGATGTGATATCCTGTTTCTAACAGCATAGACTGCACTCTTGATGGAGCCTGCAACCGCGATATGATTATCCTTGATCAAAACACCATCGTATAAGGACATGCGGTGATTATAAGCCCCTCCCGCCCTGACCGCTTCTTTTTCAAGCCCACGCAGCCCGGGGGTTGTTTTTCTTGTGTCAGTCAGCCGGACATTTGGAAATTTGAGTTCGTCCGCATAGGAACGGGTTAAGGTTGCTATCCCTGAAAGGCGCTGCAAAAAATTCAAAGCCACCCGCTCCCCTTTCAGAAGCGCAACAAGATCGCCCTGTGCTTTAAACACAATGTCCCCTTGCTTTATGTTGGAACCATCTGAAAACGAAGAAAAAACCTCACAATCCTTATCCAGCAGCTTGAATGTCTTTTTGGCCACCTCAATTCCAGCAAGAACAAATGATTCTTTGGCAACGATAACGCCTTTGCCCAAAAAAGATTCCGACAAAATTGATTCCGTTGTGATATCGCCAAGCCCTGAATCTTCAAAAAGAGCCAGTTTGATTATGTTTTCTGTTGTATTCATACCCTATCATTTCATTTGTTGTATTCGTTCAAGATTTTCCTTGAGCT
Organism: Desulfobacula toluolica Tol2; assembly: GCF_000307105.1. Classification (NCBI taxonomy): domain Bacteria; kingdom Pseudomonadati; phylum Thermodesulfobacteriota; class Desulfobacteria; order Desulfobacterales; family Desulfobacteraceae; genus Desulfobacula; species Desulfobacula toluolica. The sequence continues at coordinate 1,943,416 of NC_018645.1, read as the reverse complement.
TGTTGTTTTTTTCTTCAAAATCAGTGTATTGAGCCTTTACTTTCTGAACCACAGTTTCCGGTGCCTTTTCAAGAAAGCTTTCATTGTGAAGTCTTTTCTGGACACCCAGAAGGTCTTTGGTATTTTTTTCAAGTTCTTTTTCAAGCCGCTTGATTTCCTTGTCAAAATCAATCACCCCTTCCAAGGAAACAAAACAGGTGGTATCCCCGGTAACAGATGTTGCACAAGATGACGGCAAATTATCCGCATCACAAAAATAAAAACTCTCAAGTGTGGCAAGATTCACAATCATTGATTTATTTTCAGCGATAATTATTTTTTCTTTTTCATCGTTTGTATATCCCAGCACTTTTATTTTCATGGACGGTTGAATATTCATTTCGCTCCTGATATTCCTGATACCGGAAATCAAACCAAAAATAAAATCCATATCTTTTTCAACGGTTTCATCCCTGAAGGTGTCATATGTTTTTTCATCATAAGGATAATCTGCGGCCATGACAGAGCCAGTGGTTGACGGCAGGATGCTGTAAATTTCTTCGGTCACAAAGGGCATAAACGGATGAAGTATGACCAGAATATCTTCCAGAACTTTTGCCAGAACACTTCTTGCACAATCTCTTCTCTGGACGCCTTCTTTTTCATAAAGTGCGGGTTTGGCTGTTTCCAGAAACCAGTCGCAGAATTCATGCCATACAAACTTGTATACGGCTGATGCAGCCTCATTAAACCGATAGTTTTCAATGCCTTGCTTCACTGCAAGAGTGGTGCAGGCACATCGGGAAAGTATCCATTTTTCAGACAAAGTAAGCTTTTTAGGGTCTATCTGACTATCTTTTGGCGTAATATGCATGAGGGCAAATCGTGATGCATTCCAAAGCTTGTTGACAAAATGCCGATATCCTTCCACTCTTGATTCCGACATCTTGACATCACGACCCTGGGCCGCAAATACCGCCAAAGTAAACCTAAAAGCATCTGCACCATATTCATCAATCACTTTTAACGGATCAATAACGTTCCCGACTGATTTGCTCATCTTTTTTCCATGTTCATCCCTTACAAGGGCATGGATATAGACATCATCAAACGGCACCTCATCCATAAAATGAAGACCCATCATCATCATCCTGGCAACCCAGAAAAAGAGAATATCAAAACCGGTCACAAGCACATTGGTAGGATAAAATGTTTTTAAAAGTTCTGTATCATTTGGCCATCCCATGGTTGAAAACGGCCAGAGCGCACTTGAAAACCAGGTATCCAGCACATCAGTTTCCTGAATAATTTCTTTTGATCCGCATGCCGGGCATTGGGTCGGATCATGTTCTTCAACAATCACCTCTTTACATGCAGGACATTTCCATACGGGAATTCTATGACCCCACCAGATCTGCCGTGAGATACACCAGTCCCTGATATTATCCATCCATTCAAAATAGGTTTTTGACCAGGTTTCCGGAATAATCCGGGTTTGTCCGTTGCGGACTGCATCCGAAGCTTTTTGGGCTAAAGGAGCCACTTTTACAAACCATTGCTTGGAAATAGACGGTTCAACAACGGTTTTGCACCGATAGCAATGTCCGACACTGTGTTTTAATGGCTCTTGCTTGGCCAGCAGGCCCTGTTCTTTAAGTGCTTCAACCGCCTGTTTCCGGCACTCAAACCTGTCCAGGCCCTTAAACCGACCTGCCCCGTCAAGCATGCATCCGTCATCATCAATGACTTTTAACTTTTGAAGGCCGTGTTTTTCTCCCAGATTAAAATCATTGGGGTCATGGGCAGGAGTGACTTTTAAGGCACCTGTTCCAAACCCGGTATCCACATACTCATCTTTGATAATTGGAATAGTCCTGTCCGTCAAGGGAAGTATGACCTCTTTGTCTTCAAGGTCACAAAAGCGCTCGTCATTGGGGTTTACCGCTACTGCCGTATCACCGAACATGGTTTCAGGCCGTGTGGTTGCAACTGTAAGCCCTTGTTTTTTATTCACAAAAGGATATCTGATATAATACAGGTAAGAATCTTTTTCTTCATGCTCAACTTCAAGATCTGCAAGAGCTGTTTTGCACCTAGGACACCAGTTGATAATATAATGGCCCTCATAAATCAACCCCTCTTTATAAAGCCTTACAAACACCTTGCGGACAGCATCTGAAAGTCCCTCATCCATGGTAAAGCGCTCCCGGTCCCAGTCACAGGAAGCACCCAGTCTTTTGAGCTGGTTGATAATGGCACCACCGGATTTTTCACGCCATTTCCAGACCTGTTTGATAAATTCCTCCCGGCCAATCTGATCGCGTGTCTGCCCTTTTGCTGCAAGATCTCTTTCAACAACATTCTGGGTTGCGATCCCGGCATGGTCTGTTCCGGGCATCCAGAGAACATTATACCCTGAAAGCCTTTTATATCTGCACATAATATCCTGAACAACATTATTTAAAGCGTGCCCCATGTGAAGTACGCCCGTGACATTCGGCGGCGGTATAACGATTGAAAAGGCAGGTTTATTGCTTGTATCTTCAGCTTTAAAAAATCCATTATCAATCCAGTATTTATACCATTTTTCTTCAATACCAGATGGCTCATAGCCTTTATCCAGAGAACCGGAACCCATAAATCAACTCCTAAAACCCATATTAATGAAAAAGGGGATCACTTGATGAATCCCCAGAACCTTTTTTTATATATATCAATTGCCTGAACTTAATTGTTTCCAATCTGATCAAGATCTTTTTGCAAACTTTTCTTGATCCCGGCAATTTCTTTTTCAATTACTTTTTCCATGGCATCAAACAAAATGGTTTCAATTTTGCCGGCAATTTTTTTTTCAATTATCCTCTCCAACGCAGCCTCCACCTGTTCCTGACTCACATTTAAATCAGATGTGGATTCTGTAATTTTTTCAAGCTCCAACGAATCATCGCCAGTTGGATCAGCATCAGTTGGATCACCCATTTCAAGTTCAAGGCCTTTATCAAAAAAAAATTCATCTTCTGTCTCAAAATTTTCTTCAAGCTTAAGACTGTCTTCCTTAACACCATGCGGACCAAAATCGGTATCGTCATTTTCAATCATATCGGTCAATTCAATAATATCTTCCTGTATAATATCTTCCTGTGTTGCATGGCCTGAACCGTACTTAACAATATCCGTCAGTTCGATAATACTGTCATCTGTCTTATCATCACCCAACATATCATCATCATAATCCGTCATAAAGGCCTCACTTTATTAGATATTAAAAACAATACCCTGTCCAGTATTTTTAAACATCAAAAAGTATCAAAGCAGGATCAAAGTGTCAACTATTTAAAACAGCTCAAAACTTTGGCCTCAGCAGAACAAAAAATTTATTTACAATATCAAATCTTTGTTTTAAAAAATCCCATGATGCAAAAATTCATTATTCCAGACATTGACAGTATACCGTGCAGAACAAATATCCAGGGCCAGGATGCAAAACACATCTTTAAAGTTCTCAGGCTGAACCCGGGAGACCCCATTGAAGTTACAAATGGAGCAGGCAAAGATTATACGGCACTTATTTCCAGCGTCTCACCGGGTAATATAAAAGTTGATATCATTGACGAACATGACTCGTCAACAGAATCTGCCCTTCATATTACACTTTGTTCCGGCATGCTGAAAGACAAAAAAATGGATCTTGTGATCAAGCATGTGACACAGTTGGGTATCTATCAATGGATTCCTTTTTTTTGTGAACGGTCCATTCCCACCCCGGATGCAAAAAGGATAAAAAACCGGCATCAGCGATGGGAAACCATTGCAGTAGAATCTTTAAAACAGTGCCGGAGAAGCAGGCTTCCACAAATATTCAAGCCATTGAGTTTTGAAAATCTGTTAGATCATGCTGAGGCCTATGATTTAAAAATTGCCTTCTGGGAAAAAGCAACTCAAAGACTTGACACTTTGACAAGAAATTCTTCACCTCTTAATGTCATTATTTTGATCGGCCCGGAAGGAGGATTATCGGAAACGGAAATAGAAACAGCTCAAAAAAAAGGCTTTTTATCTTATTCTCTTGGACCCAGAATTTTAAGAGCTGAAACAGCTGCTATTTCAAGCTGTACACTCATCCAACACATCCTTGGGGATATCTGATACCCCAAAACAATAAACACTTTTTAATATTTCCCCTTGACATAATCAGCCAAAAGGAATATATCCCTTCTTGTTTGAGCCCAGGTAGCTCAGTCGGTAGAGCAGGGGACTGAAAATCCCCGTGTCGGCAGTTCAATTCTGTCCCTGGGCACCACAACAAATCAAGATTCAAATAAGCTTTCGGTGTTTTTCATTGAAAGCTTTTTTTTTGTGCATTTCAGCGACTGTCCCATCTTTATTCCCACTTAGATGAAACTCCAAACAAATACTTGAAATTTTTTATTTTTAGCTTATTTTCATTATTTTTTTCTTAAAACACCCAGGGTTTTTATCATTTCAAGGGCTTCATAATTTCCTGATGCAAGGGCTGTTTCATATATTTTCCGGGGGGCCTGCCCCCCTTTTTCAGGGTTCTTGAAAATATCATGAATCACCAAGAATCCATTGGTCTTAATATGAGGGGTCCAAGTCAGATAGTCCGTATTTACGGCCTCAAAACAATGACCGCCATCTATAAACAGCATTGAAATTGGGGTATTCCACATTTTGCCTGCCGTACTTGACTTTGCAACAATGGGCACCACTGTATGTTCAAGAGCGTTTCTGCGGATAGTCTCCCGGAAAAAAGGAAAGGTATTAATTCTTGATATTTGCGGGTCAAACAGATCAGGATCAAAATATTCTTCATTTGGCTGCTGCTCTTCCGACCCCTCATGGTGATCAATGGAATAAAGAATGGAATCATTTTTTTTACATGCAGATCCTATAACGTAGGCGGATTTACCGCAATAGCTTCCTATTTCAAGAACAGGGCCGCTTTCAGAAGCTTTTAACGCAATGCAATAAAGCCTTGCTGCTTCATCGCGATCCATAAACCCCTTGATACTGCCCCACACATCAAAATCAATCGTCATCATAACTTTTTACCAGTATATCCCTGGGTTTTGAACCCATCTGAGGGCCGACAATCCCCTCATGCTCCATCATTTCAACCAGCCGGGCCGCACGGTTATACCCGATGCGAAGACGGCGCTGAACAAAGGAAATGGACGCCTGGCGGGTTTTGGTCACCAGGGCCACAGCCTCATCATATTTTTCATCATAGTCTGATTCGTCAAACTCTTTTTCATCATCATTGCCGCCCAGTGTAATATCTTCAATATAATCAGGGGCTTTCTGATCTTTTAGAAATTGAGTCACCCGGGCGATCTCTTGTTCGGAAAGATAGGCACCCTGAATCCTGACAAGCCTTCCCGCACCGGGCGGGCAGAAAAGCATATCCCCGTTTCCCAGAAGACTTTCAGATCCGCCGCCGTCAAAAATTGTCCTGGCATCAACCCTGGAAGATACCTGAAATGAAATCCGTGTGGGAAAATTGGCTTTAATACTTCCCGTGAGAACATCAACAGAGGGTCTCTGAGTTGCAACAATCAGATGAATCCCGGCAGCCCTTGCCATCTGGGCCAGCCGTGTCAATGCAAATTCCACGTCTTTTGAAGCTACCATCATGAGATCCGCCAGTTCATCCACGATCACTACAATATAAGGAAGCTTTTCAAACAAATCCAGGGTTTCAGAATTATCAAGCTTTCCCTTTTTTTTCGATGCCACCATGCTGTTATACTGAAGAATATTTCTTAACCCGGTTTGTTCCAGCAACTCATACCTACGCTCCATCTCCCGTACCGCCCATAAAAGAGCATTGGTTGCTTTTTTCATATCCGTAACCACAGGAGAAATCAAATGGGGAATATCATTATAAACGGAAAGTTCAATCCTTTTGGGATCAATCATGATCATTTTAATATCATCTGGTGTGCCTTTGTACAAAAGACTGATAATCATGGCATTCAATCCCACACTCTTACCGGTTCCTGTGGCACCGGCGATCAACAGATGGGGCATGGAATCCATTTTTGTGACCATGGGCCTTCCCAGAATATCTTTTCCCAGCCCCAGGGTCAGAATGGAGGGGGAACTGACAAAATCTTTTGACGCGATCAATTCCCTTAAATTAACGACTTCTCTTTCATCGTTGGGAATCTCTATGCCCACCACATCACGGCCCGGGATAGGAGCGACAATCCTTATACTTATGGCACTCAGGGCAAGGGCAAGATCATCTGACAATCCTGCGATCTTACTTATTTTTATTCCCGGGGCAGGCCTGTATTCAAAAGTTGTGATAACCGGGCCAGGAAGAATTTCAACAACCTCCCCGGACACGTTAAAATCCTTTAACTTGCGTTCCAGGATATGACTTTTCTCTTTGAGCAGGTCTGTATCAATATTTTTTTCAACCGCCTTTTTTTCATCCAGAAATGAAATACGGGGCAAATCAAATTCAGCTTTATCCCGAATATCAACAAAATCAGCATCCGGTTTAAAATATGAATCCTGTTCTTCCAGTTCCACTATGTTAGGATCACATATGGTTGGTTCAAATATGTCAGGCTCGCATATGTCAGACTCAAAAACATTTTCAGGTTCATGAAAAAATTCTTTTTGCTGGATCTTTTCAGGAATTTTAATAAGAACATCCTTTTTCACCCTAACAGGGGTGATGTCAATCTGTTTTTCAGCCTTCGCCCTGTCTTCCTGCCATTTGACATACCTTTCATTAAAAAAATTTATTCCCTCATAAAAATCCGTCTTCATAACGTTTAAAAGGTCAATAATTTTCTGATTTAAAAACAGACCAAGAGAAATAATGGATATCCCTGTAGCAAAAATAATGCCGAGTATCATAAGAAACATCAGAATAATAATACTGCCGATAATATTGGCATATTTTAATAAAAAGGATGTGATTGTAATCCCGATAACCCCACCTGATGAGACATGAGTGCCTAAAAGCTCATAGTTGTCTTTAAAAAGGAAAAGCAGACCGCCGGTACTGACAATTAAAAAAAGGCCACCCAGAAGGGTCAGCCAGATGATATTTGCAGGTTTCCCTTTTAATAACCAGACACTGACAAGTCCCAGGACAATAGGAATCCAGAATGCACCCAACCCGAACAGAAAAACAAAAAAACCGGCAAGATGTGCCCCTAACAAACCAAAGGCATTGTGGATATGATCTGGAATGTCAAAAAAACGATTCCCCACACAAGGATCGGAAACATTATAGGAAAAAAGACTGACCGCTGTTAGTACAATGAGAAAAAAAAGAAATATACCATAAAGTTCTTTTTTCATACTTCAATGATAATTGGCACAATTAGAGGCCTGCGATTTATGGTAAAAGCAAAATATTGTTTCAAGGCTTTTTTTAATTTTTTTCTGATCAACTCAACACGGGATTCAAACCCGGCTTCTATCTCTTCAACGATTTCAAGTATAACACACTGTGCATCATCAACAAGGTATCCTGTGGCTGAATCAAAAACAAATCCTTTTGAAATCAACTCCGGCCCGTAAAGAACAACACCTGTTTCTTCATCAATGATCATGGTGACAACAACAAGGCCGCCTTCGGAAAGTTCCCTCCTCTCCTTTAAAACGCTTCTTCCAACATCACCTATACCTTTACCGTCAACAAGGATTCTACCTGTATGAACACTGCCTTCTATCCTGCCGCCGTCCTTATCAAAGGCAATGATTTTGCCGTCTTCGGCAACAATGACATTTTCTCTTGGCAGTCCAAGTCCTTCGGCAAGCCTGGCATGAACGACCAAATGACGATATTCCCCATGAATCGGTATGAAATATTTGGGTTTGGTCAGATTCAACATCAATTTGAGCTCTTCCTGGTGGGCATGTCCCGAGGTATGAATCTTTGCAATTTTTGAATACACCACATCCGCGCCTCTGCGGTAGAGTTTATTGATAATATTTGCAATGGCCTTTTCATTTCCCGGGATGTATTTGGATGACAAAATCACATTGTCACCTTTTTTAATATTAATGTGCTTGTGCATGCCTGAAGCCATCCTTACCAAAGCAGACATTGGTTCTCCCTGACTGCCGGTGGTGATGATGAGAACTTCGTCATCCTCTTGTCTGCTAATCTGCTTTATATTAAGAATGGTGTTTGGGGGATAATGGATATGCCCAAGCTGTGTGGCCACGGCAACTATCTGTTCCATGCTCCGACCATGAAAAACAACCTTTCTATTATTGCGAATAGCTATATCCACCAGCTGCTGTATTCTGAACACATTTGAGGCAAACAGGGCGACAATAACCCTGCCTTTGGCAACAGTGATCAAGTCTTCAAGATTTTTTGCCACTTCCTGTTCAGACATGGTATAACCTTCAACCTCAACATTGGTGGAATCCGACATAAGGGCAAGGACACCTTCTTCGCCAAATCTTGCAAAACTTGAAATATCCGTGTTTTTCATTTTGTCGGAATCATGATTGATCCTGAAATCACCTGTATGAACCACAACACCTTCAGGGGTTTTAATAGCAAGACCAACACCCTCAACCGTGCTGTGGCTGACACGGATAAATTCTATTTCAAAAGGATCAATTGAAAGGGTTTCTCCGGGATTGACAAGATTCAAATCAATGTATTTATTGAGATCAAACTCAATCAGCTTGTTCCTGACGATCCCCAGGGTAAAGGCTGTGCCATATACAGGGAGCCTGATTTCCCTTAAAAGATAAGGCAACGCCCCGATATGATCTTCATGGGCATGGGTAATGATGATGGCCTGTACTTTATCACGATTTTCTCTTATATAATCCATGGCCGGGATAACGATATCAATGCCGAGCATGTATTCTTCCGGAAACATCAGACCGGCATCAATGATAAATATGACATCATCGTATTCAATCACCATCATGTTAAGACCGATTTCGCCAAGACCGCCGAGTGGAATTATTTTAAGCATCTGAATACCCTAAGAAGTTGATTAAATACAAATATCAAGTTGTTCAAGAATGGCATCAGCCTGATCAATGAGCCAATTGCGCTGTTTTCTTGTTGCATAATCCATGCAATCGCATTTTATATTTTTTTTAATTCTCACCAAAAATTCACAGGACAGGGAAGTCTCTCCCAATTCTAAAGCGAACACATGAGGATGACACCCTTCATGATCTTTTTGAATGGGGGTTAATAATTTTTTATCCAATTCAAGCCAATAAATCCCGCCCAGAGGCGAAGATATCAAGTATTCATCAAAATAGGATTTTAATTTTTGATAATCCGCAAGCCGCAACCCATCTATTAAATACTGTTTCATACCGAACCTAATTAGCATATATCTATTGGGATATGCAACCCGTATTGGTAATAAATTAAGGAATCAGACTGAAAATGCCTGCCGTTTGCTCAAGGCTGAGAAATTCCCCCGGCCTTCAGAAACAAACCTGAAATGGCCGGAGAAATTTCTCAAGTTAAGATATTAAAAAAATGACTCTTTGATATAATCAACCCCGTTTTTAAACAATTTGACACCAATTGTCATCTCTTGGCCAAGAGTTTTGCCTTCCCGTCTAAGCAGCTGGGTCTGACGCGTCCAGTCCGGATGATTGGTAAAATGATTATATGCTTCAGGATGAGGCATCAACCCGAAAATTTTCCCTGACGGATCACAGATGCCGGCAATATCTTCTAAAGAACCATTTGGATTCAAAGGAAATTCGCCTTTTGCAGGAACTCCTTGAGCGTCGGCATATTGAAACACCACCTGATGATTTGCCAAAAGAGTGTCAATCACTTTCTGGTCTGCAATAAATTTACCCTCTCCATGTCGAACCGGATAATCGGCTGTATCCATGCCCTTTGTAAAAACACAGGGGCTTTGATTGTTTGCAGCCAGATGGACCCATTGGTCCCTGAAATTCCCGCAATCATTGAATGTAATGGAAACGCTTCTTTTTGTGTAATCCTTGTTAAGTCCGGGCAGCAGCCCCAGGTTGACCAGGGCCTGGAATCCGTTGCAAATACCGATCATAAGTTTTCCCTGATCCACAAAATCCAAAAGATCTTTGCCAATGTGATTTTTAAGCTTTAAGGCCTGAATCACACCGGCACCATGGTCATCCCCCCAGGAGAATCCACCTCCAAAGGCAAGGATATGAAAATCTTTTAATGCAATTTTTCCGGAAACCAGGGCATTGATATGAACTCTATGAGACTTAGCCCCGGCAAGTTCAAACACATGGGCGGTTTCATTATCACAGTTTAATCCAAACCCTGTTAATATAAGTGCGTTAACCTTTTTCATATCATGTCTCCAAAGGTCTTGTTAAATGCTTTATCAAGTTGTGTTGTTGTTAGATCTACCAGCGTTTCGCTGTCAAAGCCGAAAATTTTCAAATGATCATGATCTTTTGTTACCATGCCTATACAATTTGCCGCCATGCCTTTGAATAATTTTTCAAAAATTGATTTGTTTTCCGGGGCAATAGTAACAATAAATCTGCCTGCTGATTCTGAAAACAACAGGGTTTCATTTAAAAGTCCGCCACGGCTCACATCCATTGGAAGATCCGACAAATTGACCTCAAGGCCCATTCCTCCTGCCAGTGTCAGGTATGACAGATGAACTCCAAGACCGCCCCTTGCAACGGCGTGGCAAGACGCCACAAGTTCATTTTCAATGGCACTTTGCATTGCCCTGTAGACCACTTTAAATTTATTAAAATCAACATGTGGGATATTCAGACCAATTTCATCAAACGCCTCATAATATTCAGATGCCCCGAGTTCATTGGCTGTTGTGCCCAGCACATAAACAAGGTCGCCGGAAACCTTTGGTTCCATGGACACGCATTTTGAGATATCCTCAATAACCGATGTGCCTGAAAACTGAACGGTTTCCAGGGCTGACACTTTTATGCGCTCTCCAAATTCTCCTTCAAGGTGGCCGTCCACATACATGCTGTCCTTGCCCGAAAGAAGCGGGATTTCATATTTTTCGCAAGCTTCTTTTAATGCCCTGCATGCCCTGACCAGCTGCGCTGCCTTGAACTTTCCATCGGGATTTTTCTTTGGATCAAATTGTATGTTGGGCCAGCAAAAATTATCCAGCCCGCCAATATGCTCAAAATTACCACCCACGGCAATCAAACGCCGCACCGCTTCATCAATGGTACAGGTCATCATATGGTAGGCATCAATTTTTGAATACCACGGCAGAATACTTTGGGAAAACGCCAAGCCTTTCTGGGAGGTCAGAACCGGACGTGTCACGCTGGCATCGGATGGAATATTATGGTTAACCCCCACAAGGGGTTTGATCACGGAACCACCCTGGACTTCATGGTCATATTGACGGATAATCCACTCTTTGGAGCTGATATTGGGCCGCTCAAGCATGCTGAGCAGCAATGAATTAAAATCAGAAGGAGAGCTGATCACAGGTTCTGTCAAGCCTCTGGTTTCAGGCGAAAGCCAGACTGCATCAAATTCCCATGAGGGAAACCCTTTGTCCAGAAGATCCATATCCACATAAGCACAGGTTTCGTCCTTATATTTGATATGCAGTTTGCCGGTATCAGTATATTCACCGATCACAGTGCTTTCCACTTCATGTTCGGCTGAAAGTTCCATAAACCGGTCCAGATCTTCGGGTTTAACGGCAATGGTCATTCTTTCCTGGGATTCTGAAATCCAGATTTCCCACATGTCCAGCCCTTCGTATTTCAAGGGAACTTTATCCAGCCATACTACACACCCGTTGGAGATCATTGCGGATTCACCAACAGAAGAAGATAAACCGCCGCCGCCATTATCCGTAATAAACGGGATCAAGCCTTCATCCCGGCAGATCAGCAGAAAATCATGCATTTTCTTCTGGGTATAAGGATCACCGATCTGGACATGACCGGCAGGCGTGTTTTCCGAATAACTTTCCGAAGAGGCTGTTACGCCGTGAATGCCGTCTTTTCCAACCCGACCGCCACTCATAATAATGAGTTCCCCAGGGGATGTTTTCTTTTCATGGCTGGGCTTTCCCTTGACCTGGTTGGGCATGATTCCCAACGCCGTCACAAACACCAGGCTTTTGCCCATGTACCCCGGATTAAATAGTGTCTGGCCAAAGGTGGTGGGAACACCGCTTTTATTTCCCCCGTCTTTGACCCCTTCGATAACGCCGTCCAGAAGACGCCGGGGATGGAGAGGAGGCCTTAAGGGGCCGTTATAATTTATGTCTCCCACACAATACCCGAAACTGCCCATAAACAGCTTGGAGCCAAGCCCGGTTCCCATGGGATCTCGGTAAACCCCTACGATACCGGTTATGGCACCGCCGTAGGCTTCCATATTGGAGGGTGAATTATGGGTTTCACCGGTGACCACATAATTATTTTCAGCATCAAACCTGCCAACCCCTGCATTATCCCATAATACGGAAACCACCCACTCTTTTTGATCTTTAAGCTTTAAGGTCGGTTCCTGGATATAGGTTTTAAACAGACTGTTTTCAACAACTTGTTCGTTATTGGATGCATCCGTATACCTGAAAATTCCCTGAAAGGTGTTATGATTGCAATGATCGCTTCTGGCCTGTGAAATATATTCCAGTTCCACATCTGTTGGCTTGGAAAGCCCTGCTTTTTTTCTGGATGCCATTACATCCGGATCCAGAAAATACTCGCGAATCACCGGGATATCTCTTGGATTTAATGCAAGATTTCTCTCATCGGAAATCTTTGCAAGCTGTTCATCAGAGTCAATGCTGATAACTTCAAAACAGGGTGTGTGGTCAAGGATAACCTTGGCAGGCTTGACATCTGCACCGATTTTTTTATCCCATTCATCCATGGAAAAAACTTTAAATTGCTGAATGATACTATTGGACAAAAGCTCGGAAGCCAGTTTTTCCACATCCTCACGAACCAGTGTATCGCCTTTCAGGCAGTACCGTTTTGATGTATAAATACCTTCATCAGGTCCAAAGGTTTTTCCCAGGTGGTCTTTTATGGCTTCCATTGCCGTGGAACCCGGGTTATCTTTTACCCCTGGCCTGAATCCGACCCAGATACACCAGTGAAAATCAATATCAAGAGGAGTAAGACTTGACACCTGGGTTACCGGATTGGTAAAGATCTCGTCTTTTACACGCCCAAGCTGCCCGTGATCAAAATCTGATTCAATGGTCACGATATTAATGCATCGCGCCTCTTGAATATTAATTCCAAAATAGGAAGCGGCCTTTTTTATCAGAGAAGATGCTTCAGCATCCCTGAGCTCTTTTTTAAGAGCGATTTCAATACAGCAAATCATATTATCCACCATTGAACATTCTTACAATGTCATTATAAAAAACAAAAACCATGAGTGCCACAAGCACTGCTGCGCCGAATTTAATCAATTTTTCCCGCAAGCTATCACTGACGGCTTTGCCGGTCAAAGCTTCAATGCCGAAAAACAATAGATGGCCGCCGTCCAAAACGGGAATTGGAAAAAGATTGATGATACCAAGATTTACTGACAGCAAGGCAATAAACCAGGCAAAATTCATCATACCTGCTTTTGCCTGCTCACCGGCCATTTGAGCAATCATTAAAGGACCGCCCAGGTTATCTGCTGAAATACTGCCATTGATCATTTTCACAACAGACAGCAGGGTTAACTTCACAAGCCCATAAGTATCCTTGATGGAATGCTGCAAAGCCTGAAAAAGATTAAGTTTCTTGTGATAAGATTCCCCGCTGCCGACAATACCAATAATATATTTTTCAATTTCTTCACCAAATACATTTTTACCTGGCGAAAGAACAGGAGATATAACAAGCTCAATAAGTCTTGCGTCACGCTCAACAATAAAATCCAATTGTTTTCCATAACCTGTAGCTATAATCCTGGGAATATCTTCAAAAGATTCGATTTTAACCTGGTTGATCTCTTTGATCACATCCCCCGGTTTTATTCCTGCCGTAAAAGCCGGCGTATCTTCCAAAACTTGACCCACGACCGGTTCTGCCAGGTAAATACCTGAAAACTGGTAAAGGATAAAAAAAATAAAAATAGCCAGAAAAAAATTAAAGAACGGACCTGCTGCAACAATGATGCTTTTTTGCAACAAAGATTTATGAGTAAAAGAAGAGTTGATATCTTCCGGATCAATTTCGCTTCCAGGCTCTTCTCCCACCATTTTAACATATCCGCCAAGAGGTATTGCAGACAGGCAATACTGAGTGCGGCCATATCTCTTTTTAAGAATTTTAGGTCCAAAACCCAGGGAAAACACCTCAACACCTACACCACAAAGCCTGGCCGCAATAAAGTGTCCAAATTCGTGGATAAAAACAAGAATACCAATAACAATAATAAATGCTATAGCCGAATGCCCCATAAAGACCTCACTGTTTATATCAGAGATTGCACTTTGTCCCGTGCCCAACCATCGGCTTCAATAATACCTGAAAGATCGGGATTGTCAATCCGGGTATGAAGTTCCATTGTTTTGGAAATCAATTTAAAAATATCTAAAAAACCGATGCGTTTTTGAAGAAAGGCATTGACCGCCACTTCATTGGCGGCATTCATGACAGCCGGCAAAGTTCCTTTTTGCCGACAGGCCTCAATTGCGAATAAAAGGGAGGGAAACCTTTGGGTATCAGGTTTTTCAAATGCCAGGCAATGAAGTGCTGTAAAATCAGGAAAATCCATTTGCAGTTCAATTCGATCAGGTTCAGACAAGGCATAAGCAATCGCCCCCTTCATATCCGGGCATCCCATTTGTGCAAGAATACTGCCGTCTTTATACCCGACCATGGAATGGATAATACTCTGGGGATGAACAAGCACCTGGATTTGATCAGGGGTAACATCAAACAGATGAACCGCCTCAATAATCTCAAGACCTTTATTCATGAGTGTGGCAGAGTCTATAGTAATTTTATGTCCCATATTCCAGGTGGGGTGATTCAGAGCGTCTTTTAAGGTAATTTCCTTGAATGCTTGAAATGGTTTTTCCCTGAAAGGCCCGCCTGAAGCCGTCAAAAATATGGTTTTTAAATCTTTTTTCTGGTTGCCCTTGAGGCATTGATAAATGGCACTGTGTTCGCTGTCCACAGGCAGAATTGAAACACCATTTTCCATGGCTTTGGCCATGACAATTTCACCTGCCATGACAAGAGTCTCCTTGTTGGCAAGGGCAATCTGTTTTTTTGCCTCAATGGCGCAAAGAGCTGGCTTTAAACCTGCTGCACCAACCATGGCCAGAAGAACCATGTCTGAACCATGATATGATGCGGCTTCACTATATCCGGCCTCACCAAACAAGATTTCAGGTCTGCATTTTCCTGTCAGCGCTCTTGACAGTTCCAGAGCTTTGGCTTCATCAAAAACCGAAACCAGTTCCGGTTCAAATTCATCAATTTGCTTTGCAAAACAATCTATATTATTCGCAGCTGTCAATGCTTTTACCCGGAAGCGATCAGGATGCATCCTGACAATATCCAGTGCGCTTGTACCAATGGAACCGGTTGATCCTAAAATTGACAGACGTTTCATAAAACAAACACCAGGCAAACATATACAACAGGTATGCCCAGCAGCAACCCGTCTATTCGATCAAGCATCCCGCCGTGTCCGGGAAGAATCCTGCCTGAATCTTTAATATGAGCTGCACGTTTCATGGCGGATTCAAACAAATCGCCAATTTGTCCGGCAACGGCAAGCAGAAAAGCTCCCGGCAGACTGAAAAATGCAAGGGAAAAATCATTGAAAAATATTCTACAGAAAATAAAACCTGCAACCATAGCGGCTGCAACACCACCCAATGATCCTTCAATGGTTTTATTAGGACTTATGTTAGGACAAAGCGCTCTTTTTCCAAAAAACGTACCCGTGTAAAATGCACCTGTATCATTGGCAAAAATAACTATCAAAAGCCATATGATCCATAATGTTCCCCCCTCCAATTCCTTAATAAAAATCAACAGGGACAAGGATACCGGGACATAAACAACCCCCAGAACCTGCCTGGAAATGGCATCGAATATGCCGGGAGTAACGGCAAACCGTGACAGAACAAAAATGGATAAGGCCATCAGGTTCATGGCAAGGATCAAGAACAATACTTCCCATGATCCTAAACAGGCACTGATAACCAGTGTCATTGAAACGGTATAGGAAATGATCTTGATGGTATTTGAAACAGGATTTTTTTCATTGCCAAAAATAATTATTAAATATTCCCTGATGGCAAACACAGCAATAGCTGAAACCACAACAGCGAACAAAAGAGTACTGCCCTTGATGAGAATTAATAATAAGACAGGGACAAGTATGAGTGAAGTTACCCAGCGTTTGAAGTGCTGCATGATACCTTTCCGAACCGTCGATCCCTGTTTTGAAAATTTTTTAAAATTTCGACAAACTCAGCCCTGGAAAAATCCGGCCATAATGTATCGGAAATATAAATTTCAGAATATGCCGCCTGCCATAACAAAAAATTACTCAAGCGATATTCCCCGCTGGTGCGAATAATCAAATCAGGGTCAGGCATTGTTTTCGTATAAAGATGATTTGAAATAAGATCCTGTGTAATATCAGAAAATTCCAAATCATTTGAGTTGATTTTTTTTGCAATTTCCCTTACAGCAGTTGTAATTTCTTCTCTTGAACCATAGCTCAGTGCAAGATTCAAAAGAAGTTTGTTATTATGTTTTGTCAACTCCATTGTTGTGTCAATTTCTTGTTGAACATCCAAAGGGAGCTTGTCTTTTTGACCAATCACATGAACACGAATATTATTTTTTAAAAATGCTTCTCTTTCCGATACAATGAATTTTTTCAGCAGCATCATTAATGCTTTTACTTCAGACTTCGGCCTTGCCCAGTTTTCCGTGGAAAATGCGTACAGGGTAAGTATTCCGATCCCCAATTCCATACAGGAAGTCACGATGGAACGAACAACTTGAGACCCTCTCTCATGCCCTTTGACACGATTCATAAACCTTTTTTTAGCCCACCTGCCGTTGCCATCCATGATAATTCCCACATGGGCCGGCAAGTCTTTAAGATCAGGAGTTACATTTTGTTTTGAGTCAGACTTCAAGAATTTCCTTTTCTTTTCCGGCAAAAATTTCGTCTAACTTTTTAATAAATTGATCCGTACTTTCCTGAACCAGCTTTTGAGCCTTAAAACTGTCATCCTCTGAAATATCCCCTTCTTTTTGAAGGTCTTTCAGGATTTCATTTGAATCTCTGCGGATATTTCTAATCGCCACTTTATAATCTTCACAAATTTTGGAAGCGCTTTTGGCAATCTCTTTTCTTCGCTCTTCAGTCAAAGGGGGTATGGATATTCTGATTAACTTGCCATCATTGGAGGGTGTAAGACCTAGGTTGGCTTTCAATATTGCTTTTTCAACCTGATTTATGACACTGACATCCCATGGCTTCACGGTAATCAGCCTGCTTTCAGGAATGGATACGGTTGCCATTTGCGGCAAAGGCGTCTGGGTGCCGTAGTAATCGACTTTAACACCATCAAGTATTGCCTGGGAGGCTCTTCCGGTACGCACCTTTGACAACTCTTTTTCAAAGGCTTTTTCAGATTTGCCCATTCTTTCTCTGGTTTCCTGGATCACTTCATTTATCATAACAACCTGTCCTCAATAGTGGTTAGCTATTTATTATAAATTCGAGTCCCTATATCCTCCTGCCCCGTTACAGCTTTATAGATATTACCTTCCTGATGGAGATCAAAAACCTGCAATGGCAAATCATGTTCCATGGCCAAAGAAATAGCAGTCATATCCATGACATGAAGCTGTTTTTCAATAACCCTCATATAAGATAATTCTCTGAACATGACAGCATCATCGTGTACCACCGGATCTTTATCATAAACGCCATCTACCTGGGTGGCTTTAAAAAGAATCTGGGCATGAGTTTCATGAGCCCTCAACACAGCAGCTGTATCCGTTGTAAAATAAGGATTTCCAGTGCCGGCGGCAAAGATAACCACTCGACCCTTTTCAAGGTGTCGAATGGCTTTTAGACGAATAAACGGTTCCGCAATCCTGTCCATGGGGATGGCAGACTGCACCCGTGTTGGGACATCACACTTTTCCAAAGCATCACAAAGAGCCAGACTGTTTATAACAGTTGCCAGCATTCCCATATTATCGGCAGATGTTCTATCCATACCGGCCGAACTTCCTGCAACCCCCCTGAATATATTGCCCCCACCTACAACAATGGAAATCTGCACATTCAGGCGGTAAACTTTTGCAATTTCTTCTGCAACATAATGAATCATTTCAGGGGTAATGCCAAAGCCCTGATTTCCCATCAGGGCCTCACCGCTTAACTTGATTAAAACCCGTTCAAATTCCGGCTCTTTGTTCAAGATTTTATTCTCCTATCTGGAAACGTGCAAATCTTTTAATCTGAATATTTTCACCTATTTTACCGATGGTTTCTTTTACCACGTCCGTAATGGTTTTCTGGGGATCTTTTACATACTGCTGACTCATCAGACAGACATCCTTGTAAAATTTTTCCACTTTACCATCAACGATTTTGTCAATAATATTTTCCGGTTTACCTTCTTCAAGCATTTGTGCCCGGTAAATTTCTCTCTCTTTTTCAATAATTGCAGCGTCAACATCCTCAGGATTCAAACCGGCAGGATTTGATGCGGCAATATGCATGGCAATATTTTTTGCAAACGCCTGAAAATCTTCTGTTTTAGCGACAAAATCAGACTCACAATTCACCTCAAGAAGAACACCTAATTTAGCACCAGTATGAATATAAGAATAAATAACACCTTCAGAGGTAGAGCGGCCTGCTCTTTTGGCGGCTTTAGCCAAGCCTTTTGTTCTCAGAAGATCAATCGCCTTTTCCATATCACCTTCTGCTTCGCCAAGGACTTTTTTGCAATCCATTATACCTGAACCTGTCGCCTCACGAAGCTCTTTTACCATTGCTGCGGAAATTTGCACCATTTTATTTCACTCCTTATCTTTACTCAGTAGCTTCTTTTATCTCTTCAACCGGTGTGGTTCGTCTTTTAATCTTTTCAACCACAGGGCCATCTGTCCCATCGGAAACGACTTCAATCGCCACTTTTTCATCGGAAAATTCAATCTTTTCCTCTATATCATCCTTATCGGATTCAGCTCTTTGTTTTTCTTCATAAAGCTCTCTTCCTTCTATACAGGCATCTGCAATACTGGAAGCAAAAAGACGAATGGATCTGATGGCATCATCATTTCCAGGAATCACATAATCAATATCATCAGGATCACAATTTGTATCAACAACAGCAACAACCGGAATCCCAAGCCGCTTACCCTCTTTTACTGCAATTGCTTCATTTTTGGGATCAATAACAAAAATTGCGCCGGGCAATCTTTTCATATGGCTGATACCACCAATGGCAAACTCAAGTTTACCTTTCTCTTTGAGCATTTTTCCCTGCTCTTTTTTGGGATAATTTTCAAGGGTTCCGTCATTTTCAATTGAATTTAAAAAATGAAATCGGGTGATATTATTCTTTATTGTCTGAAAATTGGTCAACATGCCGCCGAGCCATCTGTTTTGAACATAAAACTGTTCAGCACGGTTTGCTTCTTCATAGATTGCTTCGGATGCCTGTTTTTTTGTACCGACGAACAGGACGTCCTGACCGTTGGCCGCTACATCCTTAATGAAATCATGGGCTTGCTTGAACAATTTTACAGTCTGTTGCAGATCAATAATATAAATTCCATTTCTCGCGCCAAAGATATACTTTTTCATCTTTGGGTTCCAGCGCTTTGTCTGATGGCCGAAATGAACACCAGCCTCCAAAAGTTCTCTAATTGTAATATAAGCCATTTGTTCTCCAAATTAATTAATGGTTTTTTCCACCACTCAGATCATCCCTGAAATTCGACTTTTTTAAAAGCACCTGATTTTCAAGTCCCTGAGTGTGAGTTTTCTTAAAATCCAACAAAAATCCTAATTTATATATCAATAATTATTATTTTTATCAATTGTTTTTTTTATCAAAACAACCCTGTCACGACCTGCCAGATCCCTTATAAAATCAATAGATCCATACTGAGGATACCGTTCAAAAACACCCTGAATCCCATTTTTCTGGTCAAATCCCATTTCAAACAAAACTATCCCTCCGGGAACAAGATAATGATGCGCTTCGTATAGGATAGATCTAAAACAGTCAAGTCCATCACTACCCCCGTCAAGAGCAAGCAAGGGTTCAAACTTCCTTATTTCAGGCTGGAGATATTGAATATCTCCAGACGGAATATAAGGCGGATTTGAAACAATCAAATCAAACCTGGGTATTTTTTTCAGAGATGAAAACCAGGCACTTCCCAAAAACCTGACTTTGCCCTTGACAATTTTTTCAGCATTTTTTTTAGCTATTTCAAGTGCTGTATCAGAAATATCGCTTGCAAAATAGGAATGTCCGGGAGCTGCCTTTGCCAAAGAAACAATAATCGCACCAGAGCCTGTTCCAAGTTCAAGAACGGTTTTGGGATTAATATTTTTTGGATCTGAAAGTAATATTTTTAATGCTTCTTCAACAATGGTTTCCGTATCAGGTCTGGGAATCAAAACACCTTTTTCCACCTCAAAATCAGATTCAAAGAAACCTTTTTTCCCTGTGATATAAGCAACCGGCTCGTTTTGTATTCTTCTTTTGATTAAAATTTTGAAAATGGACAACTCATTTTTCTGAAGCGGCCGATCATGCTGAAGATAAAGATCAAGTCGCTTTATGCCAAGACAATGGGACAACAGAATCTCGGCCGTCAGCCGCGGACTGTCGATGGAGTATTCCTTGAAATAGGATTCTGTCCAGGAAAGAATTTTAATGATTGTCCAGTCAGGCATTGTTTTTTTGCATTGTTTTAGACAATTTCCTTTAATGCCTGTGCCTGATTGTGTGTTTTAAGTTCATCAATAATTTCCTGAATACTGCCTTCCATAATGCTGTCCAATTTATAAAGCGTCAGACCTATTCTATGGTCTGTCATCCTGCCCTGAGGAAAATTATAGGTTCTTATCCTGCCGCTGCGATCACCTGAACCGACTTGTCCTTTTCTATCAGCCGCCCGCTTACCCTCTTCTTCTCTTACCTTGGCATCAAGAATACGGGACTTGAGAACATTCATGGCCTTGACCTTATTTTTGTGTTGGGATTTCTCATCCTGACAGGTGGCCACCACACCAGTAGGCAGATGGGTAATCCTCACCGCAGAATCCGTGGTGTTGACCGACTGTCCGCCAGGACCTGAAGACCGAAACACATCAACTTTCAGATCGGCAGGATTAATATCAATATCAATATCTTCAGCCTCAGGAAGAACGGCCACAGTCACAGCAGACGTATGTACCCGGCCCTGGGTTTCCGTCTCAGGTACTCGCTGGACACGATGAGTACCGCTTTCATATTTAAAACTGCTGAAAGCACCTTTACCCTTCACCAGAGCGACAACTTCTTTGAACCCGCCCGAACCGGAGACATTTTTCTCGATAATTTCCATGGCCCAGTTTTTGGATTCAACATACCTTGAATACATTCTGAACAAGTCACCCGCAAAAATACCCGCCTCTTCTCCTCCGGTTCCAGCCCGAATTTCAAGAATGACATTTTTACTGTCCCTGGGATCCTTGGGCATCAAAAGAAGATTGATCTGAGAGTGTGCCGCACCTATTCTTGCCTCAAGATCCGGAACTTCTTCTTTTGCCATGGCCCTTATCTCAGAATCATCATCCTTTAAAAGCTCCTTTGCCTCTTTCAGTTCTTCCAAAAGCCCTTCATATTCTCTGAACAACGGAACAATCTTATTAAGCTCCCCATGTTCTATCAAATACTCCTGATATTTTTTCTGGTCACTAATAACGGCCGGATCACTCAAAAGATGCTCAAGTTTAACAAACCTTTCTTCTATGCCTCTTAATTTCTCTATCATAATTTTAAAAACTCAAAGGGTTTTAAAAAATCAAAAGGGGTACTTTTTATCAAGTCCCCTTTTTGATTGCAGATTATCAGGATATGCTAAATAAGTTTTGTAACGTCAAACCCTGCATATTTCTTTTTAAAGCGGTCAATCCTTCCTGCAGAGTCAACCAGCTTTTGTTTTCCTGTAAAAAAAGGATGACACTTGGAACAAATTTCCACTTTAATATTTTCTTTTGTTGACCCGACTTCAAATTTTGCACCACAAGCACAGGAGGCTGTTGATTGTGTGTATTTTGGATGTATGTCTTTTTTCATTTCTCTTTAAACTCCTTACCACGCCTTATTTCAGGCATTCATTTAATTCTCACTCTATGAATTCATCAATTCAAGAAACTCTTTATTATCCTTTGTTCCTTCCATTTTTTCAAGTAAAAACTGCATACTGTCAACAGAATTTAAACTGGACAACAATTTTCTTAAAATCCAAACCCTATTTAAAACCATTGGATCAAGCAGTAATTCTTCTTTTCTCGTCCCGGATTTATTCATGTCAATGGCAGGAAAAACTCTTTTATCAGCAAGCTTTCGATCCAACACAAGCTCCATGTTTCCCGTACCCTTAAACTCTTCAAATATGACTTCATCCATACGACTGCCGGTATCCACCAAAGCTGTTGCGATAATAGTCAAACTGCCGCCTTCTTCGATATTTCTTGCAGCCCCGAAAAATCTTTTGGGCCTGTCAAGGGCGTTTGAATCAACACCGCCGGACAAAATTTTACCTGATGGCGGCATTACTGAGTTATATGCCCGGGCAAGCCTTGTAATGCTGTCAAGCAAAATCACAACGTCATGGCCCTGCTCTACAATTCTTTTGGCTTTTTCAATAACCATCTCCGCCACCTGAACATGTCGTTCCGAAGGTTCATCAAAGGTTGAACTGACGACTTCCGCATCAACGGAACGTGCCATATCCGTAACTTCTTCCGGGCGTTCATCAATCAGCACAATCATCGGAATGATATCTTTATGGGCCTTGATCATGCTGTTGGCAATATTCTGCAGCAACATTGTCTTTCCAGCTTTTGGCGGTGATACAATCAATCCGCGCTGACCAAAGCCGATTGGGCACATCATATCAATCACACGCATGGAATAATTATCTGATTCAGCCTCAAGATTCATTTTCCGATCAGGATAAAGAGGCAATAAATTATCAAAAAGAATGGTTTCCGCAGCCAGTTCTGGATTTTGAAAATTAACGGCTTCCACTTTCAACAATGCAAAATACCGTTCGGAATCTTTAGGTTGCCGAACCTGACCGGAAATAGTATCACCGGTCCTCAAATTAAACCGCCTTATTTGGGAAGGAGAAACATAAATATCATCCGGACCGGGAAGATAGTTATATCCGGGAGCCCTTAAAAAACCAAAACCATCAGGGAGAATTTCCAGTGTTCCTTCACCATAAATCTGACCGCTTTCTTCAATGTTTGCCTGAAGCAAAGCAAATATCAATTCCTGCTTTTTAAGCCCGCCAATCCCCTGGATTTTGTAGTCCTTAGCAAGCTTTGAAAGCTCACTAATCTTCATCTTATTTAATTTTACAAGGTTCATTCCCTCTCCCAAATTTTTGTTTATTATCTTTTACAGGCTAAGATTGTATAAAAGTTGTAATTGAAGTGCGCCTTTTTGAAGTCTGAAAGCCAAAAATGACATGGAAAAAACAGACAGATGGTTGAAATTAAGTTTCCTAAAATTTAACTATTAAGGCAAAAAACTCATGTTGTCAAGAATTCTTTTTGAATTTCTTCAAAGAGATTATCAACAGATTCAAAGAGTTCGGAGCTTGTTCCTTTGTTTATGATAACATAATCCGCCTTGACCGTTTTTTCTTCCTGAGGCATCTGAAGATCAAGCATTTTTTGAGCATCTTTCAATGTCACCTTATCCCTATCTGAAATTCTTTTCACAAGGTCCGGATCATTTGCCGTGACAACAATTGTAACATCAAATTGTTTCTCCATACCCAATTCAAACAACAACGGCACTTCAACTGCAACCGCTTTTTTATCAGTATATGCAGCATTTTTCATCTGGGCAACCATTTCTTTAATGATTTGGGGATGCAAAATATCCTCCATTTTTTTTCGCATCTTTGGATCATTCACAATTATATTTCGCAGCCTTGGTCTGTCTAAAGAGCCGTCTTTTAAAACTATTTCTTGACCAAACAATTGTGTTATTTTTGTAAACCCTTGCATCCCAGGCTCAACAACCTGCCTTGCAATCACATCACAATCCAAAGTGACCAAGCCGATTTCTTTAAACCGCCGACACACAAGACTTTTTCCGGAGCCTGCCGACCCTGTAACCGCAATCCTTAAAATTTTCATATAAATTTAAAACCAAATATAGGGAAAAATGAGTTTTGAGCAGTGCTTGAACATTATTTGAGCAGTGAAAATTAAATTATCAGTTCTGCTTTTCTCATAACCCGCTACCCATAATTCACCACTCGCCTTTGTTGACTATAATACGGTTTTGTGGTAGTTTTCAAGCCTATTTTTATAATAATAATTGAAAGGATTTTAGATTTTGGAAAGAACATTATCAATAATCAAACCCGATGGGGTTGCCAAAAACGTAATTGGTGAAGTAATTAAAAGGTTTGAAACTGCTGGCATAAAAATTGCTGCTATGAAAATGATTCAGCTCACAAAAGTACAGGCCCAAGGATTTTATGCTGTTCATAAAGAACGCCCTTTTTTTGGCAGTCTGACGGATTTCATGACTTCAGGGCCGATTGTTGTTATGGTTCTTGAAGGAGAAGATGTGATTGCAAAAAACAGAAAACTCATGGGTGCTACCAATTTTGAAGAAGCAGAAGAAGGCACCATCAGAAAAGATTATGCAACAGACATAGAAAAAAATGTTGTCCATGGTTCTGATGCGCCTGAAACTGCCGCCTTTGAAATCGGATATTTTTTCAATGACCTTGAGATCCAGAAAAGATAACCCGGCATTGATATAATGTCTATCTGCGTAAAAGCATAGCCGCAGTCCGTATTTTAATTTTAAGGCTGCGGTTTTTTATCAGGCGACCAGAACACTTTCAGTATCAGCACCCCCACCCTCCTCACAAAACAATCAGTGATACAGCTTTAACCCCTTTTTTTTCTTACAAATCCTTCAAATTCGTCATGTACGATATCATCATCTTCAACATTAGCCTTAACAAGCAAAAATCAAAGATTTTTTCTTATTTTTTGCCAAAACGACACTAAAATCTTTAAATAAAAACCTGGTAGAATCTAAAGATAAATATCCGACCCGATTTGCCCATTGAACATTTCATAATCCGTCTTTCCCGGCATATAAGCATTAATATCAATATTAGCCTGCTTGAATCCTATGGCTCGAAATTTCTTTGATATCTTCTGTCGAATAAGCACATTTGATATTCTGTCTATGAGGTCGGGTTCAACTTCAATACTGGCCGATTTCCCATTATATCTCACCCGCACCTGAGCAAATCCCAAATTCTGCAAAAATGCTTCTGCCTTATCCACCATAATAAGATGTCTATCTTTTATTGGTTTATGATAGGGAATCCGCGTTGCAAGACATGATTGAGAAGGCTTGTCCCAGGTTTCAAGCCCCATGTGTTTTGAAAAAAGCCTGATATCAGATTTGGTAAGCTTTGCATCGGCCAGGGGAGAAAGAAAGCCAAGCTCTCCTGCAGCCTTTAACCCCGGCCGAAACTCTTTTAGATCATCCTGGTTTACCCCATGAAGCAAAAACTCAATGCTCTGCTTTTCAGCCATCTTTTTGATCAGCGAAAACATTTGCTTTTTGCAATAGTAACAACGGTCAACCGGATTGCAAACCACATCTTTATTTTCAAGAATATCCACGTCAATACAGATATGTTCAACACCTATTGAACGGGCAATTTGCTTTGCAAAATCAATTTCCCTTTCCGGCACGAATTGTGATGACACCGTGATGGCAAGCAATTTTTGTGGAGCAATTTTTTTTGCCAATGCCAAAAGAAAGGTACTGTCAACACCGCCTGAAAACGCCACAACAAAAGCAGACAGTCTTTTTAATCTTTTTTCAATTTTCTTGATTTTATTTTGCAACCGGTTTTACTCGAATTAATGAACATAAATCTCAAATTTGGTTTCAGCATTGGTAAGGGTATCAATCCGTTTCTGATAAGCTCTTCTTTCTTTGCTGACAAGCCATTTTGACCAGTCATCAATATGCCGCCACTTGCTGACGATGAGAAACTCCCCTGTCTGGTCTACCCGTTTTAAGGTCTCAGCCCCGATATAGCCTTCCTGATTTAACGCACTACCTCTCATTTCCCGGTATAACTCTATCAGCAGGCTTTCGTTTTCAGGCACGACTTTTCTTTTGATCAATACTGTAACGGCCATCTTTACCTCCCCAATATTATGTTATTATGGAAACACACGGAACACCTGTTGTCATATATACCATTTCCACCTAATTTTAACAAACCAATCCTCAAGATAATTCTTGACTAAGCAACAAGCTTGGTATATATAAACCCAACATTAAATTTGCTGGGTGATCGTCCAACGGCAGGACTACGGACTCTGACTCCGTCAATTAAGGTTCGAATCCTTATCACCCAGCCATTAAACAGCCAAGGCTTTCAGCGTTTCCGTTGAAAGCTTTTTTTGTTTCCCGTGTAACTATAATGTTATTTTTCACACAATTTAACCGCAGCAAAACAGGGCAATACATAGTCCTTCCCTCTCTCAAAAAAAATCACACATTATTTCAAACAGACCAATTTATCCCATAATATTCATTTTTATTTTATGAGATATTTTCAGCATCTGTATGCTCCATTATTATTTTCGTTTTATATTCATTCAAAATTTGCCCCCCCCTATCGTTGCGGTGGAATTAATAATCGCTAAAAGAATCCGTTTCCATGGGAATAACATTTTCCGGGGTAATTTCTGTGCCCAACCGGACATTAGATTTTATGGCCAGGCGCTTGTTGGATTCAGCAATCAGCGCTTTTTCAGAATTTTCAGAGGCGATACCATTTGCATCAAGCATAGTGCCTTCGATATTGCGAATAGCCTGATTGAGTTGTTCTATCCCCGTAGCCTGTTCCTGGGATGAGCTTGTGATATCATTAAACATTTTTGCTACACGACCCATTTTCTCGGACATTCCTACAAATTCCGTGTTATTTGTTTCAACCAGGGCATGTCCCGATTGGATTTTTTTCACCGTCCCTTCGATGAGTTCTGCGGTACTCTTGGCAGCCTCGGCGGCCCGCAATGCCAAATTTCTTACTTCATCAGCGACCACTGCAAATCCAGCTCCGGCCTCTCCGGCACGGGCGGCTTCCACGGCGGCATTTAAAGCAAGCAAATTGGTTTGAAAAGCGATCTCATCAATTGTTTTGATAATTTTAGAAGTTTCCTCACTGGATTTAGAAATATCCTCCATGGCTTCTGTAAGACCCGCCATATTATTTTTTGCTTTACCCATTGTCCCATTTGTGTCGGACATGAGACTATCCGCATTGGTGGCCATTTCCGCCGTGCTTTTGGTCACAGAAGATAATTCCTCCAGGGATGCCGATGACTCTTCCAGGGAAGCAGCGACATTTCCTATCATGGCCTGGAGTCGATGCTCGGCGTCTATATTGGTAACAATCTCAACATGACCCATGGGATTGCCGTTACCATCCTTGATATAGGAGGTATCCACTTGCATATATGTGCTGGGTTGATCCGGGTATTCCTGATTATAATTTGTCATAGGCTGTCCATTACGCAAGCTGGCTATGCCACATTTTTCAGTACCGCATATGGCGGCTTTCCAGTTGGAACAATGTTTCCCAATACAGCTTTTTTTATCCAGGTTCTGCATAGCAAGCAGGCTTTCTGTTACTTTATTGATGAAAACCCAATTCATATCCATATCCGTAACCGTAATCGGCAATTGTACCGCATCCAGAGTTCCCTCAAGGAAAAGCATCCGCTTTTGGTGTTTTGCTGCCATACGGACTGAAATAACCCCTAAGCCAACGACAAATAAAAGGGCAGTAAAAAAATAAAGATCCCAATTGTTCCAGTGCGAAAATGAAAGTAAGATAGCAACAATAAGATAACCTAAACCGATTTTTTTTTGTAATGACATTATTTTCCTCCTTTGCTGTAAAAAAAATAAAATAATTATAAACTTTTATCAAATGAAGTCACCTCTTCCTGACTTAAAGCCCTATCGATATTTAAAAGAATCTTTACCCTCCCTTCATCTTTGCCATACCCAGGATGTAGTCGGCATTCAGCTGAGTGCCGAATGCCGGGGTGTCCTCAATCTCTTTTTCTTTGATATTTAAAACTTCTGAAATCCTCTATATTACTTTACAAATTTTGTAACTCTTTTCTCAGGTGGAAAAATTACCGATTTTCCTACCCAAGCAGGCTGAATACAAACAATTTACACCACAAGGTGGCATTAATCAATTATTTAATTATTTGATACTTCGCTCAAATTGGGATAATATTCATTTCAATTTCTTAAAAATTTGAAACGTCACAATAGTCTCTGCCAAAAAGCGAAGACTCAATATTATTGCACACAGATAACCCCCATGGATATTCAATGAAGATGACAACAGATCTTACCTACGAAGAATTAAAAAAATTCTCATAAAACCTATCGTTACAAAAGACCTCTTGTCTGCCATTCGCAATATTTTTGATAAGATTGACGAGGACATGGCACTGGTTTAGTTGAATAGGCCCTGAAATGTTGTTTGAGGTTTCAGGGTGCAGTAGTCATGTTGTCTGGTACTTTGATCTTTTATATCATTTCTTATGTGCCTGAGAGTCCTTGTTTTCAACCCTGACAGCGATTTCTTTTTTAAGATTTTTGTGTTCTTCAATTTGTTCTTTATTCGGCTTAGGGATTATTGCTGATATGGCATCTTTTTTCCACTGGTCCAGATTATGGATAAAAATACCATTTTTGCGGCACCAGGCAGTTCGTTCTTCAGTAGTCATGGAACCAGTTTTAATTATTGCTGAAATACGTTCTTCGACTGTCCAGTCTTTGGGGCGTTTTTCTTTTGATTTCAATTTTATGCTTCCATTTTGTTTGTATTCTCTTAACCATTTGCTGATTGTAGACCGGCCGACACCTAATTCTTTTGCAATTTCATGGTGGGGTTTGTTTCCCTGTAACACCTTTTTTAACACAGCTTCTTTTAATTTGGATAGGATATCCCATATTTATCACCTCAATGCCCCAAATTTAATTTTTAATTGAGGCGACATCTATCCTGACACAGGAGGATTTCGTGTATTTAAAATTTTCCAGATAATGCTGACAGGAGTTCTGATACCTTCCAAGAAAGTGTTTTTTGTCTCTGAAAATGATAATCCACAGAACATACAAAGAAGCATTTGCCGATACCCACTACAAAATATATCGTAACCATAGTCAAATCGGATATTTTCAGACGAATAATTGGGGCATTCACATGCAAACAGAGTCATAATTTACTCCTTGTCGGATCAATATTGAAGATGGTATTACCCACACTCTTCATCATGATGCATCAAGGCTATTTATTGAATATTTTCAATAATATATAATATCTATTCAACTGAACCAGTGCCGTATTTTGTCTATAATTTCAATTTAATACAATGTGATATGCTGCGGGGTGAAGACTATTGCAAAATGGCAAACGCAAGTATTGCTTTTGTTTTTGACATATGCTAACTAAAAAGAGTCAACTGAATGATTGATCGGCTGATTTTATAAAAACGGTCGGTTTTATTTATCAAAAAAATAACCTCTGCTGTAAAAGCCCAGACTAAATATGAAAAACACTATACCTGAAAAAGCGAAATTACTAGACAAACTCCGAAAAAATGGATTTAATGTCCCGGATTTTATTTATGTGCCTGCAGACAAATTCAACAGCGAAGATTTTACGCAACTGAATTCTTTTTTAGACAAACACCGTGAAAGCTATAAGGTTATTGCAAGAAGCGCCCACCCAATGGAATCAAATTATAAGGGAGGCACCTTTGATTCTCTTGAAACATATGCGGATATTGCCGGAATAAAATATGCCAGAAAGAGGATGATTAAAATAGCAGAAACGTCGAAACGACTTTCCATACAGCGACAACAGATATTTAACCATGCACCGGATATCAATATCAATGAAATGGGTGTCATTGTAATGCCCTTTATCAACGGATCCAGCGTGATGGCAAAAATGATCGTTAATCACTGGGAATTTGGTTACTGCAGGGATCGTGAGCGCAAAGTCCAAAGGGAACCTTACATCACCAAGGTGCCCCACGACCGAAAGCTTTTGCAGCTTTCAATAGACATACAAAAAAACCTGGGGTTCAGTTGCGAGATCGAATATATTGTCTCAACTGATGGAGAAATCCATGTTGTTCAGGCCAAAGACATTTCAAATATTGAGACCTTGGAAGAAAAAGAGAGTGAACGCTCCATCATGCTTGATGGTGTCAGACGCATGCGAAAACGAAAAAATTACAGAGAGCGGCCGGTTTATATAATGGATAACAAGGCCTTTTATATCAATATAATCAGCCAATGCGAAAACCTTATTCAGGTGAACAAAGGTCCAAAGCCTGATATCAACGACATCCTCGCTGGTATAAAGGCATATGAAAAGGAACTTGAATCCTTTGCCCTGAGGCACCAGCGATTTGCGGTTATTGGATTTTCCATACAGGACACAGGGGAACTTTACCAGATCGCCAACCACTATCTGGATGATTTGCCTGATCTTCAAAACACCCTGTCAAAAGCCCTGCACAACAACATTTACAAGATTGATATTTTTCTGTCTGAAGCAGACACATTGATTGCAAAAGATAAATTCAGACTCAACCTGTGCAGTCATGACGCATATGGCATTGACTCTGTTCGTAATCCCCTCTGGTCGGCATATTGGAACATTGACCGCCACGATCAGGTGGTCAAGGATTTCTTGCGTCTTGGATTTAAAACCGGCGATACCATTGCCATTGACATTGATGCTGAAGACCGTCCCATGGTTTACCGTCATTAGTCCCTCTTTAAGACTGACAAGTTCAAAAAGATTGTGGAAAATTCCAAAGATATCGTTACCACTTACTTTTTTCAATCCTTTTGGACTTTTCTTTCAAGGCAGGGATAATAATGTTATTGCTGTTATTTTGTCGGTATTTCTTGGAATCAGGTTCGGGCAAGAACCAGTGCCGTCACTTTTCCGGCCCCGTGGTTCAACAATTCCTTTGCGGCTTCATTGCAGGTTGCACCAGTGGT
Source organism: Desulfobacula toluolica Tol2 (assembly GCF_000307105.1). Taxonomy (NCBI): domain Bacteria; kingdom Pseudomonadati; phylum Thermodesulfobacteriota; class Desulfobacteria; order Desulfobacterales; family Desulfobacteraceae; genus Desulfobacula; species Desulfobacula toluolica. Next base: position 1,912,082 of record NC_018645.1, on the reverse strand, counting down.
AAACACATCATCTATTAACAGGATATGTTTTTTATCAATAGTCGTTGGAGCAACAACCTTAAATGCATTTTTCAAATTTATTTTGCGTTGTTCCATGTCAAGTTCTGTCTGTGACGGTGTATGCTTGAACCTGACAAGCGAATTTGTATCAATCTTCCATGACGGCAGGCAATCAAAATTTTGCCGATACTGTTTTACAAAATTTCGAATCAAAAAAAATGCCTGGTTAAATCCTCTTTGTTTCAGCTTTTTTTTATGCAGCGGCACCGGCATGATCAAATCAACCCCAGCAGATTCATAATACCGCAAAAAAGCCTGAAACATCAGATGTTCAAACACTTTTGAAACCGCCAGTTTTGAATGATATTTAAAAAGCGGAACCGCATCTTTTATAATGCCTTTATATTCTGCCACCGCCCTTACCTGTTCAAGCATTAAAGGGGTTTTTAAACAAGCTTCACACAGATGATTTTCATCAAAAGTCCAGGGGAATTTAACCCCGCATTTAATACAAAAAGGTGTTTCCATGGGGTAAAATCCCTCTGCCATACACTTATCACAAAAACAGGTCTCCATTGAATACGGGTCAAACTCATCCGAATCAATATAAGCGCCACATTTTAAACACTTTAACGGATACAGCAGCTGCCCAAAAAGCCGAATGCTTTTTTTTACAACTGATATGTAATATGCTCTGGAACAGATCTTTTCACTGACCTTGAAACAGGTCTTGTAACAGATCTTGAAAATTTTAAACATATTACCTTTTCCTTGTTTTATTGAGTTTCAGGTTCGCTGGCGAAGGGCTTCAAACATGGCAATGCCGCCTGCAACAGAAGCATTCAGGGAATTTATATTTCCTTTATTGGGAATGGACAATAAAAAATCGCACTCTTTTTTCACAAGCGGCCTGATCCCTTTGTGTTCACCACCGATAACCAAGGCGATATTTCCGGCCATATCAGAACCAAACAAAGACTTATCCCCGTCGGCATCAAGACCGAATACCCATACGTTGTTTTCTTTCAAGGTTCTTAAAATGGCTGCTGTATTGGTGATCATATAAATATCGGCATGCTCCATGGCACCTGCAGAACTTCGGGAAACAGTTGAAGACGGCCCGGAAGACCGGTCTTTGGGAATCAGGATATGATCGACGCCTGCACACAGTGCAGTTCTGATCAACGCCCCTAAGTTATGGGGATCCTCAATATTTTCCAGGATCAGGATAAAACAGGATTCCTTGTTTTTACTAATTTTGGTAACCACTTCTGTGGCTTTTTTGACAGGAAAAAAAGAAGTTTTGGCAACCATACCCTGGTGCTTTGAAAAAAGGGTTATCTTGTCAAGAAGTTCAGGTTCAACCGCTTCAACAGGAATATTTTTTTCCCTGGCAAGAGCCTCAATCTTTTGAGTTCTGCCCTGAGATCTTTTTTTTGAAATCAGTATAGAATAAAATTTTCTTTTTCCAGCCTTTAAAGCCTCATAAACGGAATGAAATCCAAACAAAATATCAGTTTTATCTTTCATATTTCAAGCCATCTCTTTTTCAAAAATCAAGCAAAGCGCTTCTATGGCTTCATCAAGATCATCGTTAATTACCACATGCTGATACCGGTCTTTTTGAGCCATCTCAAACTTTGCATTTTCAAGGCGTCTGGAAATCACGTTTTTGGAATCCGTTCCCCTGCACTCAAGACGCTGAGATAAAATTTCAAAGGAAGGCGGCATAATAAATATGGTCACCGGGTCCAGGTCTGATGCCATAATCTGTCCTGCACCCTGGACATCAATATCCAGAAGAAGATTTAAGCCCTTGTCCAGAGTCTTTTTGACAATTTCCATAGATGTGCCGTAATAATTATCATGAACCTTTGCCCATTCAAGCAAGTCGCCCTGATCAATTTTTTGTTCAAATGCCTCTGTACTGATAAAGAAATAATCACGTCCGTCCTGTTCATTTTTTCTTGGATTCCGGGTAGTATGAGAAACGGAATAAGAAAGACTGTTAAACCGGTTTAATACCTGCCTGATTAATGTGGTTTTCCCGGCTCCTGATGGAGCGGAGATGACAAAAAGTTTTCCAATACCCGTCATGATTCTATTCTTCTTCCTTTTTTACCAGGGATTCGAATCGCTGAGAAACAGTCTCGGGCTGAATTGAGGACAAAATAACATGATTGCTTTCCATAATAATAATTGCCCTGGTTTTTCTGCCATGAGTCACGTCAATCAGACGTTTTTCCTCTTTGGCTTCATCCTTGACCCGTTTCATGGGAGAGGAGTTGGGAGACAAAATTGCCACGATTTTATCCGCCACAATCGTATTTCCAAACCCAATATTTAAAAGGAGCGGCTCCATTATTTAACCTTTATATTTATAGCAGTTATTCAATATTCTGTACTTGTTCCCTGATCTTTTCAAGCTCTGATTTCAGATCAACTACTTTATGGGACAAGGACGCATTTCCAGCCTTTGAGCCGATGGTGTTAAATTCCCTGTTAAATTCCTGGATTAAAAAATTAAGTTTTCTGCCGCCTGCTTCATCTGAATCCAGAATATCCCTGAATTGTTTGATATGACTGTAAAGCCGAACAATCTCTTCTGATACATCACTCTTATCAGCCAAAATGGCTGCCTCCTGAGCGATACGGACCGGATCCAGCCCTTCCGTATCAGAGGTCAGACAGGAAATTCTCTCTATGAGCCGTTGCTTATAAATCGGTGGAATTGTAGCGGCATCTGCTTCAATCAATGCTAAATTCTTTTCAATATAATCCATTCGTGCAGTCAAATCCGACAAAAGGTTTTTTCCTTCTGTTTTACGCATGATGTCCAGATGATTACTGGCCATTTCCACGGACGGTTCTATCGCATTCCAAAGATTTTTTGAATCCTGCTCCTTTTTAGAAGGGACAATAACATTACGGGCAGTCAAAATATTGTCCACAGAGATATCACCTGCAAGATTCAAATCGTGTTTTATTGTTTTTAAAGCCTGGTAATAGGATGTGGCTTTGGCCCCGTCCACCTCAAACTGATCCAGATCCTGGGCATCATCCTGAACAGACAGCCGAATCTCAATTCTTCCCCGGTCATGGGTTTTGGCAATAATTTTTTTGATACTATCTTCAAACACCTGGCAGGATTCCGGGCAATAAAATGCGATATCAAGATGTCGTGAATTATAGGACCGAATTGTAACATCGGCCGTGATGGTTCCAAATGTATGTGAACCCTGGGAAAAAGCGGTCATGCTTTTAATCATTTTTTTTTCCTTTGTCTGCCTTTAAATCCAGCAGATATTTATCCCTGACCTTTGATAAAAATAAAATCATGTTTTTTGATGCATAATCAGGATAGGTCCAGTCCAGGGTTTTAAAACCCTCTTTTTTCGAATACATCAAGGTCAAGTCTGCATAAATTTTCCGGCCGATATATATCCTGTGGGAATATTCTTTTCCCGTGGCCAGTATAAACCGCGAAGAAACAAGATATCCAGGATCAATATTCACAGCCCGCCGCCCGGAACTTGTGAATCGGGTTTCAATTTTATTGGTTTTTTCTTTGATCAGGGCCAGGTCATCCTGGGCAATCAATTGTTTAAACACAAAAACCTTTCGAAACAAAGGAGACCCCATCTCTTTGTAATAATAATCGGTATAATCAAAATCAAGCCAGCGACTGATCATGTCCACAGGTCCGAATTCCTGTTCAAGCATTGGATAAAGCGTTTCAACAGATGCTTTATCATTCATGATACAGCCGACAACCAGTTTTGCCGGGTCAGGATTTTTGGGAATACTCATCCTTTACAGCGGCTTTGCTTCATCAATGAGCATGATGGGTATATCATCTTTTATTTCGTATAAAAGTTTGCATGCATCACAGATAAGCCCGTCTTGTTTATCATTTAACCTGATTTCACCCTTGCATTTGGGGCAAACCAGTATTTCCAATAATTCTCTGGAAACAGCCATTATATTCTCCTTTAATTTTCCAACCCTTTAGCAGCCTGCATGATTTGAAGTTTAAAATAGTCCCCTTTCAGGGCCATCAATTCCTCATGGGTGCCTTGTTCTTTTATGGCTCCGTCTTTCAATAAAATAACCCTTGACGCATAGTTAATGGTGGACAGCCTGTGTGCAATCACAAATGATGTTCTGCCCCTCATCAAATTTTCCAAAGCCTTTTGCACAACTTGTTCCGCCTCTGAATCCAGTGCGGAAGTGGCTTCATCCAAAATAAGGATCGGTGCATCCTTGATCAGGGCCCGTGCAATACAGATTCTTTGTTTTTCCCCGCCTGAAAGCCGGGAGCCAAGCTCACCTATAACAGTATCAAACCCGTTGGGAAACCCTTGAATAAAATCATAGGCAAAGGCTGCCTTTGCAGCGTTTTCAATTTCAAGGTCCGTGGCATCCATTTTGCCGTACCTGATATTATCTTTTACCGACTCATTAAACAGGATTGGTTCTTGGGTCACAATTGAAATATGATCCCGCAATGATTTGATTGAAAGATCTTTTACATTTTTTCCCGCAATAAATACCGAACCCGTTGTGACATCATACAGCCGCGGAACCAAATTGACAAGGCTGGTTTTTCCACCTCCGCTCATTCCCACAAGGGCCAGAACCTCACCTGGTGCCACTTTTAAATTGATATCATTTAAAGCCGAGGCTTCGTTTTTGTTATAAGAGAAACCAACATTATCAAACTCAACGTCAAAAGAGCTACCTTCAAGGATTTCAGGGTTTTCTTTTTCCATGATAACAGACGGTTCTTCCAACACATCAAATATTCTTGTGGCAGAGGCAATCCCTTCTTGTATGGTATTGTTCAGCTTGGACAATTTTTTTACAGGATCATACAGCATCATCACAGCCGTGAGAAAAGAAAAAAAAGTTCCAGGGGTTGAAGTGCCGTTAATCACCCGAATACCGCCAAACCAGATAATAAAAGCAATACCAAGCCCTCCTAAAAACTCCATAACAGGAGAAGACAGAGCTTTAGCAACAACTTTTTTCATCTCAAGCCTGAAAAGTTCCCGGGTTTTTTCTTTGAACCGATTCTTTTCAAAAACCTGAAGATTAAAAATCTTGATAATCTTGCTGCCGGTAAAAGTTTCATGCAAAAACGAGTTCAAATCCGCCATAGTTTCCTGAGTGCCGGTAGAAAACTTTCTAACCCTGCGGCCAAACAAAACAATGGGATAAAAGGCCAAGGGCAAAACGATAAATGCGCCCAATGCCAGTTGCCAGTCCCTGTAAAAAATAACAAACAAAAAGGCAATCACTGAAAAAAAATCCCTGAAAACATTGATCACAGCCGTGGAAACCATGCCTTTAACGATGTTTACATCATTTGTAATGCGGGACATCAATGCCCCTGTTTTTTCCTTGTGAATAAAAGAGATGGGAAGGTCGGTGATCTTTTCATACAAAGAATCCCTGAAAAATCGAATGATATTTTCTCCGATATAGTTCATAAAATATTCCGACCCATAGGAACCCGCGCCTTTTAAAAAAAAAACCAGGATGGCAAGCCCAGGAATGAGCAAGAGCATATCACGGTTTTGACGAATAAAAATATCGTCCATCACCGGTTTGACCAGAAAAGCCATGGCACCGTTGGCACCAGCCACAATGACCATACATAGAGCTGCCAGTAAAAGCCTTTTCCAGTAGACAACAACCAGTGAAATAATTTCTTTCCGCCTTGATTTGGTGAGTTTCGAGTTTTTCTTTTTCATAGACCTTTATTTACTATAACCAATTTAATATGCCCCAGCTAAATACGCCCCAAATTAAATACTAAAAAGGGTATTGTTAATATTTAAAAAACATGAGAGCATACGCCCCATGACAAAGAATGCCTTTATACTCAATTTTTTTAAACTTTACAATATGCTCTGGAAACTGTGCCTTCCTTTTCTTGCAAGAAACAAACGTCTCAAGCATGGATTTCAAAAACGGATCACCTCGTTTCACCACTCAAGAGCTGACATCTGGATTCAAGCCGCTTCCGCAGGCGAAGCCTACCTTGCCGTTCAAATCATCAAAAAACTTACCCCTCAGACACCCTTGACGATTTTAGCAACCTCAATAACATCCCAGGGCATGGACATTTTAAAAACCAGGTTAACCCGAAAGACAATCAGTTCATGTATTAATCTGAAAATCGAGTGGTTTCCATTTGACATGCCCCAAAACATTAAAAAAGCCGTAAAAAAAATCAATCCCTGTATCATGGTATTGCTTGAAACCGAAATCTGGCCTGCCCTGCTCTATTATCTGAAACAAAACAAAACAAAAATTTTTATCATCAATGCACGGCTTTCCCAAAAAAGTTATACCCATTACCGGAAAACAAAAATCTTATGGAAACACCTGGAACCTGATGTGATCCTGTCAACCTCCAGACAAGATGCTCAAAAATACGGACAAATTTTTGAAACAAAACGAATTAAAACCATGTCCAACATCAAGTTTGAATCCATTGATACGGATATCCTTGAATCCGCCACCCAAAAACGCATAAGAAATATTTTTCCCCAAACCGTTCCCCTGACCATCCTTGCGTCAATCAGAAAACAGGAAGAAAAAGAGGTTATCCTTATTATAAAAACAATTTTAAAGGCCTTTCCCAACCAGGTTATAGCTGTCTTTCCCCGTCATATGCACAGGATAGACGCATGTAAAAGGCACTTAAAATCATCTGGTTTAAAATTTTGTTTAAGGTCAGAGATAACCGATTTTCCAGCCAAACCAGGCATCATTTTATGGGATACTTTTGGAGAACTTAAAACCGCCTATAGCTGTGCATCGGTTGTCTTTGTCGGCGGCAGCCTGAAACCACTGGGCGGACAAAATTTCCTTGAACCGGCCATGCAGGGTGCAGTCACAGTTATTGGCCCGCATTATGATGATTTTGCCTGGGTAACGGACGAGATCTTCAAACAAGGAATTGTCATCAAAAAAAGCCATTGGAAAACAGTGGCTGAAACCATTCTTAAAACCCTTGAAAACCCCTCCTCCCAATCAACCTGCAAACACATGGCACAAAAATTTATCAAAACACACCAGGGCGGTGCCGGGCAGGTGTGTGATGAAATTTTAAAAGCCTTTGACGATTTTTTTTGATTGGTATATAATTTAGAAATATTAGTAGACCACTCCGTTCTTATTTATTAATCCGGTATTTTCTGAAATGTTTGTTTCCACTCATTTGTTTACACTCTCATTTGCTTTTGCGCTTGTTTTTCAATGCTCCGGTTTTTGTTTATCAGGCACTCTGATCTTTATCAGGGCGCTGTTGTTTCATAATCCGAAATAAAAGGGGGCCGTTATGGAAAATCATACCATGCAGTATGACACAATCACCCGCTTAACCACCGCCATTTCCCAGTGCAAGGACCCGGAAGAAGTGGCTTTGACAACTGCAGAGAGCGTAAAAACAGCATTCAATGCCAAAGGCTGCTCGGTATTTCTTGTCGACCGGGAGACCCGCGAACTTGGTCTTGTCGCATCATCCGGATTAAGCACAGAATACCTGACCAAGGGACCGATCCATTTTATGCAGACCATCAGGGAAGCAAAAGATGCCATTCCCATTGCCATTTATGATGTAATGGATGATCCGAGAATCGAATATCCCGAGGAGGCAAAAAAAGAGGGGATAGCTTCTTTATTGGGAGTTCCCATTATCAGCCACGATAAAATCATTGGTGCGCTTCGTATTTACACAAAAACCCCATGGGAATTTTCCTTTAACGATATCAACCTTGCTCAGGCCGTTGCATTAATTTGCGGCATGGCCATGGATATGTGCAGGATGTACAAAGGGTATAAAACCAGTATTGAGATTCTTAAAAACATGAGGGGAAAAGATACATACGGCACAAACAAATGGACCCCATATGAAGGAGTTCCCAAAAGCGTGGACAAATCAATACGCGAACATTAATTTTTTAAGTGAACGAACGCGCCTCCCAGGCAGCATTTAGATAAGCTAAAGCTGCCTGAAGACCTTCAAACGGATGGATGCTTAACAATCAACCATCCACAACCCCGTCCAATTCATGTTTTAAAGAGCGGTTCATCAGACGTTCAACCGTCTCTTCAACGGAACGGCCTTCAAAAAGGACGGAATACACTTCATTGCATATGGGAAGATCAATCCCCAGTTTCTTTGACAGGTTGTATACGGACCGGGTTGTTTTAACCCCTTCTGCCACCATTCTCATTTCGGAAATAATCTCATCGAGTTTTTTGCCTTCTCCGATCTGCTTGCCCACGGTATAGTTCCGGCTCAAATCACCAGTACAGGTTAATAACAAATCCCCTACACCGGCAAGCCCGGAAAGTGTCAACGGATCAGCCCCCAGTTTTGTTCCCAGCCGGTTCATCTCGGTAAGCCCCCGGGTAATCAAGGCAGCCCTTGGATTAAGCCCCATGCTCATACCGTCACAGATACCGGCGGCAATTGCCAGCACATTTTTCACGGCACCGCCGATCTGAGTGCCTATAGGGTCGTCATTAATATAGACCCTGAAAGTAGGACAGGAAAATATTTTCTGGACATATTCAGCAGTATCACGGCTGATTGAAGCGGCAGCCACAACCGTAGGCACTTTATTGGCAACTTCTTTTGCAAAACTTGGTCCTGACAGCACAGCAAGATTCTCTTTGGAAAGAAAATCAATTTTTTCCTCAAGAATCTGAGTCATGGTCAGGTGAGTTTTATTCTCAATCCCCTTGGATGCAGTCACAACAATGGTCCCAGGGTTTATAAAATCCTTTATCCGGCCTGCAACATCCCGCATGCAATGAGACGGAACCACCACAAGTACAAGATTTTTATCTTTTACAGCGATGTCAAGATCATTGGTTGGAATGATATTATCCGGCAGTTTTATATCTGGAAGAAATACCTTGTTTTCCCTGTCTGTTTCAATCTGTTCCCTTACTTCCTGTTCAAACACCCAGAGGTCCAGAACAAATCCTTTATCTGCAAGCAATTTTGCAAGGGCTGTCCCCCAGCTTCCGGCACCCACAACCCCTATCTTAGTTGTTGCCGTATCCATCATCCTGCTCATGCGTTAAACTTCCCTTCCAGACCCGACAAGGTACTGATGTCAAAGATATTATCTTCCAAATGAGTACAAATGGTTGTTTATACACCATATCACTATTCTGATCAACTTTTATTCTGCTGAATCACCAAACGTCTCAACCTGATGCCACTGGATTGTATTTAATAAATTTAATCTTGACAGAATTTTATTATTTCAATAGATATCTGTTTACTTTGTAAGTAATTAAAGAAGCGGCATTTGATATACCATACCCAAGGATTCTATTGATGATTCAATCCAGACTCTGGTTCAAAGCAACATTGCTGATTTTGGTTATTATACTAATCAGTTCCATGTCCATTGCCCTATACACGATCCCCCTTACCCGGGAAATTACCTATAAAATGGCGGAAAACCATGCTACAGCCTTGCTTGATCATGTGTATAATCTTGTTGAAATCAAGCATAAGGAAATAAAATCTTACAAAAACTTTGCCATCACGTCACGCAAACGTCAAATGAAGGATATTACCTCTGCAGCAGGATATATCATTAAAAATCAATATTCGGCTGCAAAAGCCGGAGAAATATCCGAAGCCGAAGCCAAACAGCGTGCAATCAAGCAGATGCAGCCCATACGCTATGGGAATAAGGATTATATGTGGATATCAAATTTTGATTCCGTGCTGATTTCTCATCCTGATCCAAAACTTCATAATGCTGACTTTTCTAAAATCACAGATGTGTATGGAAACCTTATTGTACCACCAATGGTGGATATTGCCCGAAAAAACGGCGAAGGCTTTACATCTTATTGGTGGAACCGCCTGGAAAAGAATTCCCCTTCGGAAAAACTGACCTATTCCACCCTGTTCCCCCCCTGGAACTGGGTGTATGGCACTGGTGTTTATATGGATGACATTTTACAGGAAATTGACCGGCAAAAAAAAGAACTGGTTGATGATCTTCGGGCGGTCATGCAAGAAGTCACAATCGGAAAATCAGGATATATGTATATTTTCAATGCTGATATGCACTTGATTATTCACCCCGATGAAAAACTTACTACTGCCAAACTCAATGAATTGCGCAATCCCAGGACAGGCAGACCGATTCTAAAAGAGCTTATGGAAAAAGTCGACATTAAAGAATCTCACATGGAATACCCCTGGGACCACCCGGAAGACCCCGGGAATTATGTATATGAAAAAATCAGTTGGGTGCGGTATAACAGCCATTTTAAATGGTATATTGCAAGTTCCGTTTACACTGATGAACTTTACAGTCAATCTCGCTTCCTGACTTCCCGAATAGCATTTATCACCATAATAATCCTATTGCTTTCATTGTTCATTGGAATTTATTGTTTGAAAAAATTTGTCAGCCCCATTGAAAAATTATCAAAAACGGTTTTAAAAATCCAAGGCGGTGATTTAAAAATCAGAAGCGGCATTGTCAGCAATGATGAAATCGGTATTTTGGCCCGTGAATTCGATGCAATGGTGGAAAAACTGGACAATCACGTTGAAGTTCTTGATCAAAAAGTCAAAGAAAAAACCCGGGAACTGGCTGAAAATTACAAAGAACTGGAATATGCCAACAGCCAGGTCATGGAAAGTATCCGGTATGCCAGAACTATTCAGAAGGCAATTTTACCGCAGCCTGATACCAAACCAAAAGAAATTTCAGATAGTTTCATACTGTGGCGGCCCAAGGATATCATCGGTGGAGACATCTTCTGGCTGAAGCATAATAGTAACGGCTTTGTTTTTGCGATTATCGACTGTACCGGGCATGGGGTTCCAGGAGCAATCATGACCATGATTGCGAGCATGGCAATCCACCATGTCGTCCAGGAACTGGGTACGGCAAGTCCAGGAGCGATCCTCAAAGAACTCAACAGGATCATCCAATTTTCATTGGGCCAGCATTCCAAGGATGCTAAATCAGATGACGGCCTGGACATTGCCCTTTGCTCCGTGGATACGGCTACGGATATACTCACATTTGCCGGAGCCAATATAGGCCTTTTTGTTCAAGAAGAGACCGGCATACAACAGATAAAGGGAGACAAGCAAAGTATTGGATATAAATCTTCAAACATTAAATTTGACTTTAAGGAACACAAAATTAAACTGAACAGGGGAAAACAGCTTTACATGACCACGGACGGCTTAATTGGCCAAGCCGGTGGAACCCATGGCCTGCCCTTTGGCAGACGGCGATTTCTCAAATTCATTTCCGAGCATCATCAATCCGGCTTCTCAGACCAGAAAAAAGCCCTTAAAAAAATTCTAACTCAATATCAGGGAAATGAGGAACAACGGGATGACATTACTGTTATCGGCTTAACTTATAAATAAGGAGTTCACACATGATCAATGATATGTTTCCATTTTATCAGACCATGAAAAAAGAAGGAATTATTTTTTGCTTCAGCGGCCCTACATCCCAGAGTGTTGTTGAAGGCATAGGAGATGCCTTGAAACAAAAGATGGAACTGGAGGCCATGACACAAACCGCCTCCAGGCATGTTTTCTCAATCTTTGTGGAACAGATGCAGAATGTTGTCCACTATTCTGCTGAAAAGGATGACAGCGACCAGCAAGAAACAGAAGGATGTCTAAGTTATGGAATCATCGTTGTCGGCAGAGATGGCAAGGATAAATTTTATATTTCAAGCGGTAATTATATTCATAAAGATGATACCCGGCGTATTGTTGATCTGCTGGACAAATTAAAAGGAATGGACAAAAACGAACTTAAAATATTTTACAAGGAGCAGCGCAAACTTGAACGTCGCAAAGGCGGAAAAGGTGCCGGCCTTGGAATGATTGAAACCGCCCGTAAAGCAAGTCGTCCCATTGAATATACACTGACCGGCAGCACTGACAAACAACATGATTTTATTTCAATCAAAGCTGTAATATAAGGAGAACCATATGGATACATTATATATTGAGGCTACCAAATCATCTCCTTTTGTGAAATATAACATTGAATCCAATACCCTGGAAATTACAGGCGAGTGCTATCCGGAAAACGCAGTTAAATTTTTTTCCCCGGTTTTTGAATGGCTGAACACTGAAACAAAAAAACTGGACACTCCTGTTTTAACCGTTAATTTAAATATCAGTTATTTCAACAGCAGCAGTTCCAAAGCATTGATGAATTTTTTCGATATGCTTGAAGAAGCCTATGATAATGGCAAAAAAATCAATGTCAACTGGATCTATATGGAAGAAAATGAAACCGCTGAAGAATGCGGAGAAGAATTTCAAGAAGACTTGGAAACCCTGCCGTTTAATCTGGTTGTTTTGAACAGCGGCCAAACGATATGAGTTTTAGTGACCTGTTTCAAAGGGAAATCAACATTCTTACCCAAGCCAGGCAACTGATTCAAGATGAAACCTATTCCGAAAACTGCATGCTGCCGGAATATAAGCTGATGGTAAAACACTACAACAAATTACTAAAGCAGACCAGACGCCTTGTTAAAATGTCTGACATCATGCAAAGTGATCTTAATGAACTAAATGGCCGCCTGGAACAACTTTCATCACTGGATGGGCTGACTGGAATCCCCAACCGCAGATGTTTTGATAATGCCTATGAAAAAGAATGGAAGCAGGCTCAAAGAAACGGAACAGCCTTATCCATTATCATGGTGGATATTGATTATTTTAAACTATTTAACGATACCTACGGGCATGCCTCAGGAGACACCTGTTTAAAACGGGTGGCATCTGCGTTGTCTTCAGCAAGCAAACGCCCCATGGATATTGTTGCCCGATACGGTGGAGAAGAATTTGCAGCTGTTTTACCCGACACGAATATTGAAGGGGCTCAAATTGTTGCCAAAAACATGAGACAACAGGTAGAAGCCCTGGATATTGCTCATGTGGAATCAAAAGTGGCCGATCATGTAACCGTGAGCATAGGCATAAGCTCCATTCAAACCCCGATGCGCAGCAGCCACACACCTGAAACCCTTATCAAAGTGGCAGATGACATGCTATACAAGGCCAAAAGCAGCGGACGCAACAGGGTATGTTCATAGCTGTTTGCCCCTGCAGTCATGCCATTCTTCCCGGCCGGTCCACGGTCGCATCATGCCCGACCGCAATTTAATTCGTTTTTTTTAAAGGAGGGGCATCATTATGTTTGAACTAAAAGAATATGTATCGGTTCAAAGTCTTGAACAAGGTCATGATCTGCTTATGAAAGATAAAAACAATGTCATCCTGGGTGGACTGCTCTGGATGAAAATGGGCAAAAAGACCTATCACACCGGCATTGACCTGTCAGGGCTGGGACTGAACAAGATCGTTGAAAATGATGAAAGCATTGATATCGGATGCATGACAAGTCTCAGGCAGGCGGAGACAAGCCCCCTGCTTCATAAATGGTTTGGTTCCCTTTTTTCAAACGCATTGGGACATATTGTCGGCATCCAGTTTAGAAACTGTGCAACCATTGGCGGCAGTGTGTATTCACGATTTGGATTCTCAGATGTATTAACCGCCATGATGATCCCGGATACCCATGTCCACTTGTATCATGGAGGGATTGTTCCCCTGTCTGAATTTCTGCTGATGCCCCGGAAAAAAGATATCCTGGTAAAGGTTTGCATAAAAAAACAGGCATGGGAAACATGTTACCAGAGCCAACGGCTGAGTGCCACTGATTTTCCGATTCTTTGTGTTGCCGCAGGCAGGTGCAACGAACAATGGAGGCTTTCCCTGGGTGCAAGACCAGACAAAGCCCGACAGGCACAAATATCAGCCGGGTTATTGTCCCGGCATCCTGATGACGCACAGATAAACTCTGCCTGTGATGCCGTTGTCAAAGAATTATCGTTTGGAAATGACCTGCGGGGAAGCAAAGCATACCGGGAAATTCTGGCAAAAGTTTTGCTTAAAAGGGGGATTCAAGCCATATGCAGATAACATGCCACATAAACAACAAAAAATTCACCAAGGATATTGCCCCGGATCTTCTCCTCATTGATTTTGTAAGGAGCCTGGGATTCAAAAGCGTAAAATGCGGATGTGATACGGCCAATTGCGGTCTTTGTACTTTGTGGGTGGACGGTGTATCCGTATTGTCCTGTGCTGTCCTTGCCGCCAGGGTAAACGGCAGACAGGTGACCACCTTGGAGGGACTGGAAGACCAGGCCTTGGAATTCGGACGGTTCATGGCGGCCCAGGGTGTTGAACAATGCGGATTTTGCGCTCCCGGTTTGATCATGAATGTCCTGGCAATGAAAAACGAACTTGAAAATCCTTCAAGGCAAGACATTCTGCAATATCTTTCCGGGAACCTTTGCCGCTGCTCAGGATATGAAGGGCAGTTAAGAGCTGTTGAAGCCTACCTTCAATCACAAGGGCAAAAAAAAGGAGAAGCCGATGAAATATGTTAACAAAGGGGTTGAGAAAATTGATGCAGCTGCCCTGGTAACGGGCAAACCCGTTTACACAGATGACCTGGCACCGGAAAACTGCCTGGTGGTCAAAGTATTGAGAAGCCCCCATGCCTTTGCCGAAATTCTGGACATTGATGTACAAAAAGCCCGGGAAACGGAAGGAATAGACTGTATCCTCACCTGGCAGGATGTGCCGGGCAAACGATTTACCACGGCAGGCCAGTCCTATCCCGAACCCAGCCCCTATGACCGCCTGATCCTGGATAAAACAGTCCGGTATGTGGGTGATCCTGTAGCCATAGTGGCCGGCACAGATGAAAAGACCGTAAACCGGGCGTTAAAATCCATCAAGGTTTCATATAAACAGTTTGAGCCGGTGATTGATCTAAAACAGGCCCTGGACAATGAAAGTATAATACACCCGGAAAAAAACTATCATGTGAATGTTGACATCGGCAATGATAGAAAAAGAAACCTGTGCTGTGCAGGCGGATTTGAAAGCTCAGATGTGGAAACCGAATTTGCCAGATGTGACTGTGTGGTGGACCGTGTCTATCATACTAAGCCTAATAGCCAGGCCATGATGGAAACCTTCAGAACCTATTCATACCTGGATCATGCCGGACGACTGACCCTTGTCACATCAACCCAGATTCCTTTCCATGTCCGTAGGATTACGGCAAAGGCCCTGGATATTCCAAAAGCAAAGGTCCGGGTAATCAAACCCAGGATCGGGGGCGGGTTTGGCGCCAAGCAGACCGTTATAAGCGAACTTTTCCCGGCCATTGTAACATTAAAAACCGGCAAACCCGCCAAAATGGTGTTTGACCGGCATGAATCTTTTACCGCCTCCACCAGCCGCCACGAAATGATCATCCGGGTAAGGGCGGGAGCGGACCGCCACGGCAACATCCTGGCCATTCACATCGACACCCTTTCCAATACAGGTGCCTACGGGGAGCATGCCCCCACAACCGTCAACCTGTCCGGCCACAAGACCATGGCGCTGTACAACCGGGCCCGGGCATTTAAGTTCAGCTACCAGGTGGTGTATACCAACACCCTGCCCGCAGGAGCCTTCAGAGGATACGGCGCCACCCAGGGAACCTTTGCCCTTGAGTCAGCCATAAACGAACTGGCGGACGAACTTGACATGGACCCCCTGGATCTCAGGTTGAAGAACCTGTTACGCAAAGGAGATACTCTGAGCGCCTATTATGGCGAACCCCTCAACTCCTGCGCTCTTGAAGCCTGTATCAAAAAAGGCAGGGAAATGATCGGGTGGCATACAAAATACCCGTGCCGAAAAATCAGCAGCACAAAAGTCCGGGCAGTGGGAGCCGCCATCACCATGCAGGGTTCCGGGATCGCCAATATTGATACTGCATCGGCTCAGATCCGGCTTCAGGATGATGGATTTTACACCTTGATGATCGGTGCCGCAGACATGGGTACCGGATGTGATACCATCTTAGCTCAGATGGCTGCCCAATGCCTTGGATGCCCCATGGAACAAATCATTGTCAGCCAAGTCGACACGGATCACTCCCCATATGATACCGGGTCCTATGCTTCCAGCACCACATATTTGACCGGCACGGCAGTGGTTAAAGCCTGTGAAAAACTCAAGAAAAAAATTGTTTCCAGGGCGGCCGCTTTGCTGAAAACCACGGCAGAAACTCTGGAGTTTGACGGAAACAAGATATTCAATGATCAAGCTATAATTACCCTTGATGATCTGGCGCAAAAAACAGCAGTCGGCAATCACACCAGCCTTACAGCCGGGGCATCCCATTCAAGCCCTGTCTCTCCGCCGCCGTTCATGGCAGGGTTTGCGGAAATTGAAATGGATCTTGAAACCGGGGAAACAAAGGTGGTGGATTATGTGGGAGTGATTGACTGCGGCACCCCCATAAACCCGAACCTTGCCAGGATACAGGCGGAAGGCGGCATTGTCCAGGGAATCGGCATGGCCTTGTATGAGGATATTGCCTGCAGCACAAAAGGGAAAATGATCACCAGTTCTTTTATGCAATATAAAATACCCTCCCGCCAGGACGTGGGAAAAATTCGGGTTGAATTTGAAAGCAGCTATGAACCAACAGGCCCATTTGGTGCCAAATCAATCGGGGAAGTGGTCATCAACACTCCGTCACCGGCCATTGCCCACGCCATCCATAATGCCGCCGGGATTTACTTGAGAACCCTTCCCATGACCTGTGAAAACATTTTAATGGGCATGCTGGATCTGGAACAAACCAAATCAGTGGACCAGGATATCGGCAAGCCCTGAAAAAGACGATATCCGGAAATCTGCCGTAAGACTGTCCTCACCGGTAACCCGGCTTTCTCCGCCGGATAGAAAACATGATGTTACGGGAACTTTATTTGCAGCCAGAATATCGTTGATCGAATCACCGACAAACAGAGTTTTGTCAGCGGGCATGCAAAGCTTCTCTATGGCCAGATTCAATCCGTCAGGAAAAGGTTTTAAATACAAAACATCGTTTCTTGACACAACCAGTTCAAAATATCCGGCCAGATCGAAACGTTCCAGGACGGTCTCTGCGGCATAATACCCGCAGTTGCTCACCACGCCCATACGATACTTGCAGGCTGAAAGCTTTTCCAGTACAGGCCGTACGTCCGGGTATGGGGTCCATCTGCTCAAAGCATCCAGATCATAAAAATCATAAATCATGGCAAGTTGCCCAAACAATTGCTCAGCCTCTTGAATATCCCAGTCACCCGTAATATCCCTGGTAGTATTGTAAAGACCGGCATATCCCGGAGACTCTCCGTATCGGGCAGGATCAATGCCGGCATTGAACAGAACCTGAAGGAGCTTTGTTGCCGCATCCTTCAGGTGCCATTGAAAATCCACCAAAGTGCCTTCAAGATCGAACAGTATAAGTTCAAATTGCCGGTCTTCAAACATGGCGGTTCTCTCCTATAATTTTTCAATTTTAAACAGAACCGGCTTAAGCCAGTCTGTACAACCGGATATGGTCATTGCCTTTTCCTTGAACCAGGGAAATCGGACACTGTTAACAACAGCCATGATATCATGTCTGATATCCGCCCAGGCCCAGTGACAAAATTTATCCGGCATGTCAAATTCAGAATATACCAAAAATTGGTCCCCTTCCTTGAACTTGCTGCACAAACTGATTCTTTTCATTTCTTCTTTCACATAGGCGTCAATAATATCTCGGTTAAGCGATCTTTTTATGACTGTGATCCTGCATTTTGGATGTTGAATCATTTGATTATTTCTTCATCATAAATTTTATCTGTATGTTCAGGTTCGATTGCTCCTGATATCTTTTTTATTTTATGGCGACCATCTTTTTCTCACAGGTGTTCTTGTTTTTACCGGCTGCAGAGTTGTTCATAAGTTTATCCAGTTCTGAATTATCCCAGCGTTGAAACAGATCATGTTCGATACCAATGTAATCCAAAACTTTTCCCACGGATTGGTTGATAATATCATCAATGGTTTTGGGATGATGATAAAATGCCGGTACAGGCGGAATAATATGGGCTCCCATGTCCGCAGCCTGGGTTAAAAGCCTTAAATGTCCTTTATGCAAAGGGGTTTCTCTGAACAGCAGCGCAACTTTGCGTTTTTCTTTGAGCTGAACATCTGCGGCCCGGATCAGAAGATTCTCATTATAGGAATTGGCGATTCCGGACAAAGTCTTAACCGTACAGGGCGCAACCACCATGCCCATGGTCAAAAAAGACCCACTTGCAACAGATGCGGCAATATCTTTATTGGTATAGGTGAAATCAGCCATGGCAAGAACGTCATCCACATCATAATCGGTTTCTATCCTGATATTGAGTTTTCCAGCCTCTGAAATAATCAGATGGGTTTCAATGCCTTGATTTTTAAGGACTTCCAGCATCCTGACCCCATAAATCACACCACTTGCCCCGGCTATCCCTACAATTAATCGTTTTGCCATACATGACTCCTTTGGGTTTGTCGGTTAAAAACTATTTATTATTGTTCGTGTTTGACAACTTCTATCAAATTATAACCTTTTTCTTTAATTAACGAGATAATTCTTTTAAAGCATTTGGCCTGAAACCGGAGGATAAGTCTTTTTTTACCGGAATCAGGATTTTTCAAGGTAAATAACCCCTTTATTTCAAGTCCCATGGCAAAAATATCTTCCAGGATTTTTCTGATGCTGTCCCTTGAATTACCGCTTATCTCGATGGAAGCACTGTGCAGCCCCTCATAGGTTCCCAAAAGCTGACCCAAAGCATTGGAAAAATCCCTGTTTGAAAGGGTTCCCACAAGTGTATCATTATCCATGACCGGCAAAAAACTTCTGCCGAAAGCCTTGCCCTTTTCAAGGGCGGTTTCAACAGAATCATCCACAGTAATCGTGACCGGTTTTCTGACCATGATATCTTTTACTTTTAATCGTTCGTTAAAATATTCTATTTCATAAATATCCTGACTGGCAATGGCCCAGGCAGCAGCCGCTCTTAAATCCCGCCTGGCAATAAGCCCTCTGAACTTGCCGTTATCGACAACTGACATAAAAGGAACCCGTTTTTCTTCAAATAAATCCATGGCCTCTTTTGCTGAAAGATCACTTGACATTGTATCAGGATTTTTGGACATCCAGTTTTTAACAATCATCCTTATCTCTCCTTATATTTTGGTTTTGTTAAACCCCTGCTCAAAAAAAACAGGCAAGGCCCTTCTGCTAATCAAACAACCCCATCTCCATGGCCAGTTTTTCAGACAAAGCAACTCCCGTTCGTGTTCTAAACCATTTTTTAAGACCGTCAAGCCTTAATTGCCTGGCTTCTTCCCAGTATTGTCCCTCAAGCTTATCTTTTCCAAACATGGTTTTAAACCTGGCAAGACCTGTTTTGCCGTATCTGTCCAGCCGGTCTGCTTCAACGACCAGGGTTGCACAAATATTGTTCATTTTAAAAACCGTTTCCGGCAAATCATGAACCTTAATGATATCCTGTATCTCTTTGATCTTGGCTTGATCATATTCAAGATCCGTCAAAATTTTACCGGCAATGAACGCACCTTGTTCCATATGCAAAGCAACGCTTGATGCCTTGGCTTTAACCTTGGGAGTTGCGATGTTAAAGTCGGAAAAATCAATGGCAGTCCAGCCGATATCATGGAGATATGCTGCCGGCAGCACGATATTTTCATCTGCGTCTTCATGTTTCAGCAGGAATTTACAAAATTTTACCATACGCTGAACATGGTCCCAGTCTCCGTCACGGCCCTTTTGGTATATTGGCTCAATCATTTCAACCAGCCGCTGTTCAAACAATGCATCCATTAAAAAAGCTCCAATGCCGCCATAGTTACCTGTTGACTGAACGCTGAATCTTCCATGTTAGCATCCACTTCAATAATTTCTATCCCGGAATCCAGACCGGCTTTTCCAAAATTCAAACCGTCTTTCAATGTTTCCACAAAAATTTTATCTTCTTCCGGATCATAGGTTGGATTGCCCTTGCAATCCACCGACGACCACCCCCGGGTGGGGATCAGAAGCTTCACAGGAGCTTTTGCACCATTGAGTTTTCTTGCAAATTCACAGGCCACCTCTTTGAGTTCATCCGGAGACAAACGAAGCCAGGTCCGAAACTTATCCAGATCATATTTCCGCCGTTCATGGAATTCTTTTTTATATTTTGACCTGGACGGGGTCATGTGATTAACCGAGCAAAAGGAAATAATCTGGGGAATTCCCTTATTTCCGGCGGATTCCAGCCTATCAGGACCGCCGTCGCGCATATACCCGAAATAATGTTCTCCCACACCGCCCGGTGCCAGGTCAATGACCCCCTGGAAAAACCCTTCGGCAATCATCTTTTCCATGGCCCTGTCCCCGACACCGGCTGCGGAAAACCCGGTGACCTGGTATCCTTCTTTTTCCAGGGCTTGTCTGACTGAACTGGCGCATTGTTCACAAGGACCCAGCATGGTCATGGCAATGGTTTTTTTGTCGCTTCCTGCAAAGGAATTGTTAACATACTTTATCATGCCTTTCATGGCATAACAGGCCCTGTCCATAACATTGGCTAGCATATCCGTCACACCGGATATTTCAATGACTGAATGGAACAATAAAATATCACCTGTACCGATATACTTTGTGGAAAGTCCGGGAAGCGCTGCTGTTGAAGAGATCATAAGCTTTGGAATCCCAAAGGGCAATGCCCGCATGACATCTGTTGCCATCAAAGATCCGGTTGACCCGCCAAGGGCCATAACTCCGTGAATTTTTCCTGCCGCATACAGATCCTTGGCAATTTTCGTTGCCCCGTCAATAATAATATTGGTTATGGTAGACCGCTCTTTGGAATTATTAATTTGTTCTATGGTGCTTCCACCTGCCGACGCCACATCGGACGGAGTCAATTCAGCATGGGACTTTTCCTTTCCCCGCATGGAAAGATCCATTAAAAGAGGTAAAACACTAATTTCCTTAAACTTGTACTTCAAATACCGTGTTTCTTCTCTTTTGGTATCAAGGGTAGATATAATTAAAACGGTTTTTGAGTTTGTCATTTTTTTAACCTCTGATAGAACTGCAGTAATTGTGCAATACAATTAAAACCTGCAATTACTGCAGTTCTAATATTATAAACCTAATTTAAACCCAATCTCTTGCGAATATCTTTTTTAAGTGTCTCTTTATTCACCTTGCCGGAATCTCCAACAGCCGGGAATTCATCCACGATTTCAAGATGTTCAGGGAGTTTGAACATGGCGATATCTTTGGATTTCAAATAATCGACCATAGTCTTAAAATCAAATTGCTCGCCTTTTTTCGGAATAACATAGGCTGCGCATTTTTCTCCCATTTCCCTGTCAGGATACCCAACAATGGCAACCGATGCCACGGCAGGATGATCGTTGAGCAGGCCTTCCACTTCGGCAGGATAAATATTTTGACCGCCCCGGATGATCATATCCTTTGCACGGCCCAGTATCCAGAGACACCCCTGGTCAAACTTGACAATATCTTCCGTAGTTGTCCAGCCGTCTTTGTCAAATACCGTGGAGGTGAGTTCTTCGTCGCGGTAATACCCGGCCGGTGCATGAGGCCCCCTGAAATACAGAATACCGGGTTCACCATCGGGAACTGTTTTCTCCTTGTTTTCTTTGTCTGCCAGCCGTACCTTATTGCCTGGCAGCATTCTGCCCACGGTCCGCCGTCTCAGATCTTTGGAATCTTCAACCCTGCAGCCTGAAACAGACCCCATGTCCTGGGTGCCCAGATCACTTGTGATGGAGGCTCCAAAGGCTTTTTCTGCCTCCTCTGCCACCTGGGGAGCCAGATACCCGCCTGCGGAACGGATAAACCTCAACGAGCTTAAATCATACTTTGACACATCCGCCTCAAGCATCCTTATCAGATGGGTCGGCACCACGCCAATGGCAGTGGCTTTTTCTTTTTCAATCAGGGCCAATGCCGCATCCGGGGAAAACTCTTCCAGCATAACGGTTTTGGCTCCCGCAATAGGCGCTGCAAAATAGGTCAGAGTTCCGGCAGCCCCGCCTGCATGAGGGGCAATGGCCATGGTGATATCGTCTTTGGTCAGATTCCAGATATCCACCCGGCCTTTTGAGGTGCATATTCTGGGAGCAGGCGGCCATTCAACCAATTTCGGGATACCCGTAGTACCGGAGGTGGTGGTGAGAATGGCAATATTTCCAACAGGGTCAAAGCGTCTTTTTACAAGAACTGACTTGTCCACCGGCAAAAGAACTCTTTTTTCAACCATTGAGGTCAATGAAAACGTTCCTTTTGGTGCATCCTGAGGAACCATGTCATCAAACAAAAATATATTTTTCAGATGGGGAAAATCCTTTTGAAGATCTTCGTACATTTCAAGGTAGTTGAACTTGTTATAGTTGGCAAGAATAATCACGGCCGAGGCCTTGGTTCGGTCAACCATGTAGGTCAGTTCTTTTTTTCTCAAATACGGATAAACCGTCAGGGAAATCAGCCCTGCCCGTTCACATGCAATTCTTGCCAGAAAGCCGTATACGCTGTTAGGAGACTGAATGATCACCCTGGAGTGTTTTTCAATCCCCATTTCAACCCAGGATATGGCCATGGCATCCACAAGTTCCACAGCCTGTTTCCATGTCAGCCGGTATTTTGAATCCACCAATGCTTCCTGATCCGGTATCTCCCTGGCATTCTTTTCCCAGAAATCATAAAATGTTTCCCGGGTCCAGTATCCATCCTCCAGGAATTCATCAGTCATCTCTTTGGTATATCGAATTGGTTTCACAATTCATCCTTTCCTTTGTAGCATTTTTTTCCAATATCAATTATCATTCGATTTCAGAGCTGCTCGCAAAACCATGTGGCAGGCCGAAATATTTATTTATTATCTGAGGCCTTCCGGCCTGCCACAACAGATTTATCGCAAGCTGTAAGTCAATGGTATTTTCCTATAACCCAAGCTCTGACCATCTTTCTTTCACCTGTACAACCATGTCAGAATCAAGTTCGATGGGAATTGGTTTGTCTTTCCATTCATAAGGAATAGTGGCGTCCATGAGAAGTCTTCCTGTAATCTCCCTTGCTTCAATGGGCAATGAAGGATCAAGCGGAGTTGAACGGCCCCGTTTGATCACCTGGGAACGGTTGGGCTGGAACCTGAAACTCAAGGCATACATCACCCTGGGAATATCCCATGGATCAATATCCTCGTCCACCACTATCACGGTCTTAAGGCCATAAGCACCCATTTCCGTTGATATTGATGCGGTAAGAACCTGATCAACATGTCCCGGATACATTTGTTTCATGGAAATAATGGCAAGGAATCTTCCGGCTCCTTCCGGCGGGCAATAAGCTGCTTTCAAGCCAGGGATATTCATTTCATTGAGCTGCTGCCACAAGGTGGCACCATAGGACAGGGCCATAACCATGTGAGAATCCGTTACCGCACGCCCGACAGTGGTTCCCCAGAATATCGGGTTGTTCCTGTAGGTAATACATTTGACATCAATAAAATTTCTGGGATCAGTGCCCACACCAGAATAATATCCGGTATATTCGCCAAACGGGCCCTCTTCCATGAATTTTTCCGCATCCACAAACCCTTCCACCACGATTTCCGCATGGGCTGGAATGGGCAGGTCAACCACTTCGCCTTTGACAATTTCCACGGGCTCACCGCGAAAGGCACCGGCTACATCATATTCACTGGTGAAAGCACCGACCCTTGCTGCGCCAAGGATAAACAATATGGGATCGCAACCTACAATGGATGCCACCGGCATGGGTTCGCCCAATGCCTGGTATTTTTTCAGCATAATATCGGCATGTTTACCTTTAATAAACTGGGTGCCGATCTTATCCTTACCCAGAAGCTGACTCCTATAGGTGCCCAGGTTAACCCATCCTGAGTCGGGATCTTTGGTAATTATAAAATGAGCCGTCCCAAAATATTTACCGCCGTCCAGAGGATAATAATGTGGGACCGGAAATTTATTGAGGTCCACATCATCGCCCATCAGGATATTTTCCTTGCAAGGTGCCTGGCTTTTATCCACATATTTTGGCTTGATCGGCGATTTTGCTTTTTCCGCCCATGCGCCATACAGATCGGTAAGGCTTGATTTTTCCGACTCACCCATAATAATAGCAAGGCGTTCAACAGTTGTGGCGGCACTTGTAATAACAGGTGAGTCAAAACCCTTAACGTTTTCAAAAAGCAGGGCAGGACCCTGGGCTTCCTCATTTAATTTTGCAATATGGGACAATTCCAGGTGGGTGTCAACTTCAGCTGTAATCCGTTTCAAAAGACCTTTTTCTTCACAAACAGCTACAAAATCTCTCATGTCCTTCATAAATTTTTCTCCTTTTTCAGGTGCAACCCCATGATGTAATAATCATGACGCAACCATAGGGTTACAGGCGCGATGCGCACTGGGTTATATTTTTAGCCGGTACTTAAACATCAAGGACCGGGAATTGAACAAAATTAATTTATGCAATCATTAATTGACTTTTCTGCCGGCAACAAGTCCTGCGCAAATATGCTCAAGAGCTGATGATCTTGTTTTCATGACCGGTTTTGCTTTTTTGTCACTCCATACGGTTTCCGGCCGGCTTTGAAGAATCAGTATTTTGGCTTTGCCGGGCGTGTCTTTATCAATGGCCCATTCAATATCCATGGCCTTGCCGTAATGTTTTTCAATTCGTTTTCCAATGATGGCAAGCGAAACGGCGTCTTTATCAACAACGCATTGCATATCGGCTCTTTCCACCGGAACATTGGTTTTTACAACGCAATGTGTTTTGGGATCACGAGTATATGCAATGGTTTTATGGGAAATTGATTTTTTAATCACTTCATCCGTAATTTTATTAATGATAAAATTATCCGGCGTGCATTCACCACTTACAACACTCTCTCCAAATCCCCAATTTGCATCTATGGCAACAGTGGATCTGTCTCCGGTGGCAGGGTTTAAGGTAAACATCACACCGGCTGTCCATGCATTGGCCATTTTCTGTACACCAACGGAAATCTCCACCTGTTCATGAGGAAATCCCATTTTTGTTCTATAGTAAATGGCCCTGGAGGTAAAAAGACTTGACCAGCATTTTTTTACATGCTTGAGGATATCATCCGCCCCCCTTATCCAGAGAAAAGTATCCTGCTGACCGGCAAAGCTTGCACCGGGGAGATCTTCAGCCGTTGCGCTGGATCTGACGGCAGCCGGAACCGCAGGGACGTTGCTTTTTTTGGAAAGCAGTCTGTAAAATTCGCAGATATAATCCTGAAGGTCGTCACTTACCGGTGTCTTTTCAATGAGATCACGGATGGTTTTACTGGCTGTTTCGCCAGAGTCCACATCATCTGCTTTGATGCCATCTATAATCTTAAATATTTTCTGTTTGATCTTTCCCTGTTCAAGAAAAAGCTTATAGGCTTTTGTAGTGATTGCAAAGCCCGGAGGAACAGGGATTTTGGCTTTTAGCAACTCGCCCAGACTTGCGTTTTTACCCCCCACAACGGGAATCAATTCCAAGTCGCATTCTTCAAACCAGCGGACGTAATCAGATCTCTTTTCCATGATATCATCCTACCTTTCTATATGGATTTTGCCTGTATCGCCATTTACCTTGATTTTCATGCCGGATTTTATGATTGTCGTTCCCTGGCCGGTTCCGACAACTGCGGGCATGCCGTATTCACGACAAACAATAGCGGCATGACACATGATGCCGCCCACATCCGTTACAACTGCTTTGATTTTTTGAAATACCGGTGCCCAGGACGGTGATGTCGTTGGTGCTACAAGGATTTCGCCCTCTTTGAGTTCGCCGATATCTTCTACTGACCGGCATACCCTTGCAATGCCTTCAGCAACACCCGGAGATCCTGCAAAACCTTCCATCTCGTTTACTTTATCAGGATCACCGATTTCTTTTAACTTCGCCCATGCTGACATGCTTTCATTGGTAATTCCCCAAAGCACAATGGTAAACGGTTCTGCAATTGTTTCAGGCGGTTTGCCAACTGCTGGGATTGGAATATTTTCCTTGAATTTTTGATAAACCCCTTTTCGCCATTGGATCTCTTCAGGCCAGTGCAAGGGACCATATCCCTTTGTACCACTTGCCCAGGCAGTGACCAGATCCCATAATGCTTCTTTTATTTCACTGCGGGACATGTACCAGATGTCCTCTTGCCCCTCAAGAAAATTATTATCCGCCATGATGGCGGCAACAGCCCTCATCTTGTTCCAGAATACGGAATGAAACCAATGCTCCACATAAAACATATGATTCTCGACATAGGGAAATACCAGTTCTGCCGTACCATGAAGTTGATCAAAGGTCTGCCGGTCTTCATCTGTTTTTAACAAGCCTCTGTATTCCACAATAAGTTTTTTACGTTCGATTTTTATTTGTTCAAGGGGCCTGTCTATGGATTTACCCTCATTGAGTTTGCCAATGTATATTCTAACGGAACTTAAAGGGATATTCAGGTTGTCGTTCCATGAAACATCCTGATGATACCATCCGGTTCCTGTTGAAATATTGAACCATGGATATTTAGCTTCATCCCATGCAGCGACCCATTTTTTACCATTTTCAGAACCCTGAAGTTCCGAAATAACATCGTCAATATCCTTGGTATCTCCTCCGATTTGAGAATCAATGCCCAGCTCAATCGCCAATTTAGCCAATTTTCTCAATTCATCATCAGGCCTGTACAAAATAACATCAATTCCTGCGACCATCTGGGTGACTTTTTGGAGGGGGATATCAGGAAAGGCTTTGGTACAAAAATCAACAAATGTGACATAGGAGGCATATCCCAGGTTTAAAAACTCAAAATGATACTGCCAGCACCTGATGCCCAAATCTATAAGCTTGTCATAGTTCTTGAGCAACTCATACCCGCTTGAGGTTCCAAGTCCGTTTTTAACCACCGAGATATCTTCCATGTCCGGCAGGGAGGCAATTTCAAGATTTTCAATTTCTGAAATGATTCCCTTCATTTTATTTTCCCATTGATTATGGAGGTCATCCCAATTTTCATAATAATATCCGGCTCTTTCCATGAACATGGGGATTCTTTTTTGAACCTCTTCAGGATCAGTTACAGGTACCGGAGAAATATAAACATTTCCGTTGATAATTCTATGATCTACGCCATAAACCGGTGGAACACTGAAAATCCGGGTATTAAATTGTGACAGTGCCAGAAACCATGCCTCATCCCAGATAATATCAAAGGGATACAAGGGTTCAGGGTAGTGAAGTGCATCATTGAACCAGAACGTATTGTTCTCATACGCTTCCCTTTCTTTGTCTTTAGTTGAAAAGACATAATGATACGGATACATTCTCTCCCACCCTTCCGTGCCGGGTATTGCTTCTATCTCGTGGGGATTAGGAAAATTCTTATCAGCCATTTTTACCTCCATAAAAAATTTTAAGTGTTAAAAAGAACCGACTAAAACAAAACCGACTAAAATAAAATCTGGAAATCTTAAATTCATACTTACAAAAAATAAAACGCGATGCGTGGGATGACGATAGAAGCCGTCAACATCTAAAAACAAGTCAAATTTAATAAAAATAGCAAGTATGTTGTATTTAGTAATATGTGTTGACAAAAAAAGTGTCAATTCATATAAACTTATGACATTTATAAGATTTTCTTATAGTATATTTTTCCAGGCAACAACCTAAGTTGAGGATTGAGACACATGATCAATTTGAATCAATTGAGGGCGTTTTATTATGTTGCAAAGCACTCAAGCCATACTATTGCCGCTGAAAAACTTTTTATTTCCCAACCTGCTGTAACGGCCCAGATTAAATTATTTGAAAATTTTTATGATATGAAATTATTCAAAAAAACAGGGAGGAGGCTTATTCTCACCCACCTGGGGGAATTATTGTTTGAACAGGCGGAACGCATTTTCAAGATTGAGGATAAGGTTGAAAACATTCTGAGCCAGATAAAAGAACTGAATCAGGGACTTTTGGAACTGGGTTGTACCAAAGCCTATGCCAAACATATCATGCCGTCCATTATTTCAGTTTTTCACAGGGCCTATCCCAAAATAAAAATCATTCTTCAAGAAGGCAGCTCCATGACCATGATCAAAAGCCTGCTGGAATTTGAAAATGAAGTGGTTGTGGTGGCACAAATGGAAGTCACTGATCCAAAAATTCAATTTATTCCTTTCAGCCTGGAAGAAATCGTCATTATTCTTCCTGTAAACCATCCGTTGAACCGAAAAAAAGAAATTGAATTTAATGATATTGCCCTGGAACCGGTTATCATGAGGGGGCAAGGTTCCGGAACCCGAAAAAAAATAATGGATCTTTACAAAAAGCACAACGCCACACCCAATATCTTCATGGAATCCAATAATACCGAATTTATCATGAATCTTGTGGAAAGAGGGGATGGGATATCTTTTCTGGTCAAACCCGCTATTGATCATAAAACAAAAGAAAAAAAACTAATTTCACGCAGCTTGAAGAACACCAGAATATTTCTTAATGTCAGCTTTGCTTATATTAAAAACACACCGCTTTCGCCTGCTGCAAAGGCTTTCTTCGATGTTTTTAAAAATTCTTTTATTGAAGGAACGCCCCGGGGAGGTATAGGATCCATAATGGCAAAAATTCTTGCCGAGCATCCCCAGAATGAATAAATGGCAAGCATGCCTGAAAAAAAACATCGGGATTTACTTCTCATGATAAGGTTTTATTATATTTAGCAACATATATTTTTTTTAAAAAAAGGTTGAAATATGAAAATAGCTGTTTTTTCCGATGTCCACTCCTGCTATTCGAAAATGGCCACGGTTTTTAAAGATATGAAAAATTATCAAATTGATCAATATGTCTGCTTAGGCGATATTATCGGGTATGGCGATCAGCCCGAAGAAACCATCAAATTGTTAATGGAAAAAAACGTAATCTCAGTTAGGGGCAACCATGAACTTGCCATGTTTAACAGGGATTATCTTGAAGTTTTTCCCAAGTCCATCAAACAGCCCCTGCTGGATAATATTGCGGCAATTTCAACCAGATCCGTCCGATACCTTGAAAACACCCCTGATTATTTAAAATTGGCAAATTGTCATTTTGTCCATGGCACACCACCTGATAAATTAACCACCTATATTTATGATGTCACAGATTACTATTTAAAATCTTTGTTTAACAATTCCAAAGAACAGATTTTTTTCACCGGCCATACCCACAAATTAAAATTGATCACCTACAAAGACCAAATCGTATATCGCAGAAGAATCACAAAAAACTGCACCATCCCTTTGGAAGAAAATCAAAAAATTCTTTTGAACGTTGGCAGTATCGGATTTTCAAGGGATAATTTTGACGCATCAAAATATGCCATATATGATACGGAGAACAAGCATATTATCGTTCGGATGGTAAAAACATGACGTCTGCAATATAGTAAACACCTGTTTCATACCAGGCAAGTCTGCAAAAAAACAAACCGTCAATTTTTTGCAGATCTATAAAACGTGCAGTCTGTTAAATTTGCTATCTGCAGCTAAAATAAGGGTTTCCTCGACACACCAGGGTGAATACCTGTTCGGGTGTTTGCCTGTTTCTTTCAGCCAATCCTCCCATTTTATCCACTTGACAGCCTGTACTTCTTTGGGATTAGGCACCACACTGCCATCATAAAATGCCACAAAAACAGGACAAATTTCATTTTCCATGATGCCGTCCCGGGAAAAACAATACCGGTAGTCTGAAATTTTTTCAACGGCATTTAATTTTATCCCGAGTTCATAGAGGGTCCTCCTTATAACGGCACTTGTGTAGGATTCGTCCGGCAACGGGTGGCCGCAACAGGAATTTGACCATACCAGGGGCCATGTTTTTTTATCTTTCGCTCTTTGCTGCAATAGAAGTTCCTTTGTGGAGTTAAACAAAAAAAGAGAAAAAGCCCGGTGCAAAGGTGTGTTTTTTGAATGTACCGTAAGTTTCCTCTCAATGCCTATTTGCTTGTCCTCTTCATCCACTATAACCACATATTCTTCGCAGTTTTCCATATTTCATCTCCTGCCGGCTTTTAAGTCACACATTTAAAAAACAGCCTTATATTCACAATTCAACCTCATGACAAGTTGGCAAAACAATGTAAATAAATGATATGGATGGATACCCGTAATGTCAATTTATATAACCTGATGCAATCTATAAGATTTGCTTATGAGGTCAGGATGCCTCTCATTCTGGAATTTTCCGGCATGGAATGATCTAACAATCGGCATCAAGACGATTATAAAAGCTGCCGGATGTGCCTGTCCTGCGATTGTTGACATACCTTATAAATGAAAGTATTATGAGGTATTGATATCAGATATTTCATTCACAGTATTTGCCCCCCCCTCTTTTGACCCGTAACAGTAATTTAGATTTTCTTATATGAGTTAACTTGTGCAGATTAATGTCCTATTGAAATTTGTAAATTTGCTCTTTTTGAATGATTCTTGCTTCTCATCATTCTCATAACTTAATTATACATAAACAGATCTCCAGGCTTTTATTGTAAGAATTAAAGACTCAAAGGAGCCGTTATGGACAAGCAGATTCAAAAACGTGTATTCCAGGCTATGGAAGATTCATCGTTCTACCCTCATCCTGTTGCCGGTATACGTCAAAAAGACACGCATATTTCAAAAATATTTTTAACCGGAAATTATGTATACAAAATCAAAAAGCCCCTTGATCTTGGATTCCTGGATTTTTCCAGTCTTGAAAAACGCCGTTATTATTGCTGCAGGGAATTTTTTTTAAACCGCCGGCTGACAAATGATATTTATCTGGATGTGGTAGCCATTACCCGCAAAAATGGTGTTATTTATCTTGGAGGAAAAGGAGAGCCAATAGAATACGCTGTCAGAATGCGTCAGCTAAGTGATTCAAAATCATTGCATAATATGATCAAAGCCGGAGAAATCAACAAAATGGATTTGGTTTCACTGGGCAGGATACTTGCTCAATTCCACTTTCAGACACCTAAAAGCGAATTGCTCCATACAGGGGAAGGATGGGAAAATATTTATGATGCCTGCCGGGAAAATTTCAGACAGACAAAAGACAGCTGCGGAATCTTTATAGACAAAGAGATATGGGAAACAGTGCGGGGAGCAACCCTGTCCTTTTTAAAAAATCATCAATCTTATTTTAACCGTCGGCTAAAGGCAGGCAAGATCCGTGATTGCCATGGAGACCTTCGAACCGACCATATTTATTTTACAGATACCGGTATTCAGATCATTGACTGCATTGAATTCAATGACCGTCTGCGCCATATAGATGTTATCAATGATCTGGCTTTTCTTTTGATGGATCTGGATTTTAATGAAGAACCCGGCTTTGGAGACTGCCTTTTAAATGAATTTCTCCGGCATACAAACGACTTGAATGGATTTTTGATCCTTGCTTTTTATAAATGTTACAGGGCTTTGGTACGGTGCAAAGTCAATTGTATTTTCCTGCAATCCCACGATCTTCTGAAAGCAAAAAGAAAATTTGTTCATCTGGATGCCATCAAATATCTTGATCTTGCATCTCAGTATGCGCTCCAGTTTTTCAGGCCCCGCATATGGGTAATTTTCGGAAAACCGGCAACAGGAAAAAGCACCATTGCAAAAAAATTATCTGCTGTGCTTGGAATAAAAACGATTCGATCCGATGCCGTTCGAAAACAGATGTTCGGGCTCCAGCCCTACGAAAGCGGCACGGACCTTTTTGGAGAAAAACTATATTCACCTTTGGTAACATCTCTAACCTATGGAAAACTTTTATGTCTGGCAGGAGAAGAAATCAAAAAAGGAAGATCCGTTATTCTGGATGCAACTTACAGCAAGGCAAAGCACAGAAAAGAAGTGATCTGTCTGGCAAAGGAAAAAGGTATTAAACCTGTTTTCATTGAATGCCGTGCCGGAGAAAAAACAATAAAAGAGAGATTGTTGGAAAGGCAATTCAGCCCATCGGTTTCAGATGCAAGAATTGATCATTTTGAAAAACTCACTGCCCGATACGAACGGTTCCGGTATGCCGGGAATGCTCTTCACATTAGTGTGGACACGGCATTTCCCCTTGAGGATGTCTTAAGAAAAATTTTAATTAAAGCATTCCGAATTGATGCAAAAGCCATGATTGATATCGGTCAAACCGAATCAAAAATGGCATATAACAACAGATAAGACTTAAGTTCAAAACAGATGTAATACAGATGCTCAATGATTTAAAACAGGCTTTTCAAAGCCATGATTTAAGATAAGGAGGGTATCATGTTTAAACATATCCTGGTTGCAACAGACAGGGTAAGCCGTGCCGATGCTCCGGTATTGACGGCCCTTGATCTTGCCGGACAATACCATGCCAAACTGACCGTCCTTCACGTCCTTGAGCCTGGTTTCACAAGCAACACGGAACAGGTTAGCCCCGACTATACTGAAACCATAAAAACCAAACTGCACAAGACCTATGAGAGTGATGTAACTTACTCCCATATCGTCAGATTCACCATACGAACTGGTTGCCCATGGAAAGAAATACTCAATGAGGCCCATAATCCGGATACAGACCTGATCATTTTAGGTCCGCACTCCAAACAGACTGAAAAAAAAGAGGCGGTCAGGAAAAACAAAAAAATCGGAAATACTGCCCGAAAGATACTCACCCGGAAAAACTGTCCAATGATGATCATTAACAAACCAATTGCAAAAGAAAAGCTCAAGTTCCAAAAAATAATTGTGGGCATTGATTTTTCCATATCCTGTGAATGCGCGCTTTGCCTTTCTGTTAAATTATCCCGGGATTTCAACTCAATTCTTTATCCGTTTTTCATGATTCCGATTCCGCCATATCCGAAATATAATGGGGTTCACTACAAGACGGATATGGATGCGTTAACAAAAAAACTTGAGGAATTCTGTGATGTTTACCTGGATGGAACAGAGCATGAATATAAGATCTGGGGAGGTGCCCTGCCGCATCAGGAAGTGCTGAAATGTGCAGAAAAAACAGATGCAGATTTGATCATCCTTGGATCACACACAAAAAATGATACTGGAAAAAACTATGCGGGAAAATGGTATGCCGGAAGTGTTGTAGAGCGCGTCAGCTTTAGAGCCGATTGTCCGGTTCTGGTCTTGAACGACCCTAAAGCACTTGAAAAATGGCATGATATCCAGATACCGGATCAAAACAGGGAAACTGCAACGGACCGATCTATTAATCTTTTTCATCTAAAAAAAAGAAAAGGGCCTTCTGCTTGCTAATCCGGCTCATATTCATAATTTTGATCATTACGCTTAATATTCCGGGCATACCATTTGCGGTGGTGATGATTAAAATAATACATCAAAACCGGTAAACGCTCAAGGATGTGAAGCCCTGGACTGGGCTTCCAGTTCAGTTTATTACGGGTATAGGAGGTATCGACCACCAGGGGCCTGTCGACATAATCAATCATCCAGGCCCTTTCATAAGTTTTTTTTCCGGCAAGAGTATTGACAATAAATTTTCCATGCAAAGCTATTTTCAAAGGAAACAAAGGCATGTTCACAGGTTTATCCGAAAAATTCTTCTTGCATTCCCTTCGAATTATCGGAAACAAATCTTTTTGATATGTGCAGCCGGACTGGGATGCAAACAATATTTCAAACCGGTCAAGACTATCATTTTTCTCAACGATTCTCCGGACAATTTTAACCACATCCCTGCGGTGAATATAAGGGAATCCTGACTTTCCCTGTCCCGGCACCATCTTTCCGACAAACGGTTTGCTCCAAAGATTCATGACACTGAATAAAGGAGGAAGTTCACACCAGTCTGAAAACACCCCGCCAAGCCTCAGTACTATTGCCGGGACCCGGTCTGAATTTTTGGCAAACAGTTTTTCTCCCATGGCCTTGCTTTTAGAATATGCCATGCGACCATAGACCAATGATTTTTCCGTCAACACTTCTCCCTGGGCAAGAGGCTCAAGTGCGGCAATGCTCCCGGCAAAAAGAATCCGTTTCACACCTGCTGCACAGGCGGATTTGATAATATTCCGGGTGCCGATAACATTGGTATCGCTGTATTCATCCTGCCATTTTTCACCAAAA
Organism: Desulfobacula toluolica Tol2; assembly: GCF_000307105.1. Lineage (NCBI taxonomy): Bacteria > Pseudomonadati > Thermodesulfobacteriota > Desulfobacteria > Desulfobacterales > Desulfobacteraceae > Desulfobacula > Desulfobacula toluolica. The sequence continues at coordinate 1,877,908 of NC_018645.1, read as the reverse complement.
CCCGTAAAGGCTGCAAAATGAATCACATAATCAATGGGCCGGCCCCGTGAAATCCCATTTTTAAAAATCAGGTCCAGGCAATCTTCATCAACGACATCACCCTTTTCCCATCTGACATTTGGCGCAACTGTCTGTAGTTTTTCAGACGGAAAGCGCCTGTAAAGTCCGATAATATGATGATCCCGGGACAATTCCGCACACAGTGCCGAGCCCAGGTAACCGGATGCCCCGGTGATCAAAATCGTATACCCCATTTTAACCCGCTTGACAATAAAAACGCATCACAGAGAACGCATCATAAAAGATATCTTACAATTAAATTTTGCCTTCAAATCTCGGCATAATACCACCGATAACAGGTTCGTAATATTGATATTGGGTTTTTTCTCCGATTAATTCGTCTATCTTCTTTTGGATAGCCAGCCGTTCCTCATTGTTCATCCACCGGTTCCAGTCTTCAATCTTATTCCATGTACTGATGATAAGATATTCACCCTCAACGGCCAGGCTTGAAAATGTCTGGGCTGTAATATACCCTGGCTGGACGATAGCCTTGGTCCTGAGTTTTAGAATCAGGGGAACCAGCTTATCTGCTATTTTTTTATCTTTTACGCTTCGCCTTATAATTACACAAACTGCCATAACAACCTCCTTTTCTAACCATAATAAATAAGTTAAGGCTTCCTTTGATAAAATCGGGTATTATTATTGCCTGCCTGACAAAACCCACAGAGAAGCCATTAATAAAAAAAACGGTTGGATAATACTCAAATATTGAAGTTGAGGTGAAGTTGAGTGTAAATTGAGGATCAGTTGGTGGTGATTGTTTAAAAGAACTTTAGAAAACATTAGTTTCAGCCGGATTCAGACACAGCACTCTGACGATTTTCAGTTATTATGCAGTGTAACAAGTTACCGGATTCAATGTCAATGATTAACACCAAGGATTTCAGGCCGGCAGGAAGTTAATTATCTTGACAGAACTCAGGTACATGGTTTATTTTAAACGTATACATACAATTTTGAAGCCTCAATCAGTTCTCTTTCTCAATTCTCTTTTTTTAAACTCCATCGTAACCATGTGCTGTCGCAGCCAACTTTAATTTTTTTTTATTCTAAATGATCAAATTCCAGGTTCCTATTAACCCCAAAATAAGGAGATAGCTATGGACGAAAATAAAATTTTACTTCCCTATAATTTTACAGATATGGATAAAAAAGCACTGGAGTTTATTTGCCGGACTTATGTTAATCATGACGATGTGAGTGTGACGGTTTTCCATGCGTATTCTCCGGTTCCTGATATTGATGTGAGCAAAAGCAGCGTGATGGAAAAAATGTCAAGCAACCTGCATTATCTTCGCCGTCAGGTCATAGACCAGGAAAGCAGGATGATTGAAATCAAACAATATCTTTTAAGCGAGGGATTTAAAGACAGCCGGGTGAATTATTTGTATCTGCCCAAGAAAAAGGATATTGCCAGAGAAATCATCCAGCTGGCCAGAGACGAAAGATATCATACAATTGTGCTGAGCCGGTCCGGAACCGTAACAAGTTTTTTCATACCCAGTGTATTCAACAAAGTTGTGACAACTCTTAAAAATGTCACTATAACGATTATCACCTGAAAACCATGATCAAAAATTTAATTTCGCACTCCTGCTTGTAAGACTTTAAATTTAAAAATAATCAAGGAGAAGATATATGAGCATTGAAAACAAAATCAATATAGATCTATTTAAAGTTATTAAAAGTGCCATGCACACATCTGCAGACCTGGAAAGCATGGGCAACAATCTGGTTCAGCTTATGACCGGTGCCCTGGATATCAAGGGATGCAGCCTTTTTGCAGCAAACCCCCAAAAAAAAGAACTGGATATTTTCACCACCTTTGGCTTGAGTACAACATATCTGAGAAAAGGTGCGATTTCGTCCAAAAAAAGCATTGCAGCCATTTACAACAAAAAACCGGTTGTGATTAAAGACACATCAAATACAGACCTTCTTCAATATCCTGAGGCTGCACAAAAAGAAGGCATAAAATCAATCATTTCACTGCCGGTTGTTTTTTCAGGCAAGATCATCGGTGCGATTCGTCTATACCATCATCAATCATGGGATGTATCAGATCATGATCTTGAAACATTGATGCTGTTCACCGACCATGTGGGCATGGCTATGACGTATACACGCCTTTTAAACGCGTTTATGCTGATCAAGGATACAGTTCAAGATGTTCACGACATTTGGGTGGACCCCTGTTGATATTCTGTTTCACCCTTTGTGATGGGTTAATTTAAAAAAAACCCATCACATTTTTTAAACAGACCCTCATTAGCCCTCACAATAAATATCTTTATAAACTTTTTGCGATATATCATTGAGTCGTTGCCGGAGTTGCCTAAATTGATCCAAAATGACTTTTGCATCAGGTGTCAAAATTTCTTATTTACCGGTCCTACATCTTCCATGGTACTGTAATTGTCAAGCTGATAAAAAACGGCTGTACGGTTCTTGTTTACACAGTTTCTGAAGATATACAGGAAAACATCAAGGCTCAAGCCCTTATTGAATTTGTCAAAAATTGGTACTGTTTACCGATCATGTGGACATCTCCATACTGACGACAAGCACTTGATCTATCCCCCCGATTCAAATTTAAACAAACCCATCCAAAAACACGCAGTGAGTCTTAAAAGTTATTTATAGTTAATAAAAGTTATTTTATTCTGTTTAATTGTAAAAGCAACCGTTATTTACAACAACATATAGAGTTAAACATAAAATTTAATCGTGTCCCAGCCATCGATAATGCTTTCAGATATTGGAACTTTTCAAAAAAAGAAAAGAGCCTTTGGACATAGCCATGCTGACGATAGGCACTTAATCTAAAAAATCCCCCGATTAAAATTCAAACAGCCCATCCAAAAAACACGAGGCTAATTTCAAAAGTAATTTATGGTTGACAAAAGTCATTTTATGTTGTTTTATTCTGTTTGATAATAAGAACAACCGTTCCTTACAGAGAAACATAGGATTGAACATGAAATTTAACCGTGTCCCAGCTATTGATAAATGCTTTCAGATATTGGAACTTTTCAGAAAAAGAAAAGAGCCTTTGGGCATAACCGACATATCCAATGAACTAAATCTTAACAAAAGTACGGTTTTTAATATTATATACACAATGTTGGACTTACACATTTTGGAGGACAGTGAAAACAAATTTATTCTTGGAGCAAAACTTTATACACTGGGGAAAGCTGCCGAGCAAGGATCTAATCTGATACGAAGCATTCATCCATACTTGAAAAAGATCAGCCTAAAAACCAATCTTTCCGCCTTTCTGGGCATACTTTCCGGCTTAAAGGCAGTTATAATTGACAAGTCGGATTCTTCTTATAATCTCAAGATTTCAGCTGATATCGGTACTAAAATTTCCATAATTAGCGGTGCTCATGGCAAAGCCCTTCTGTCGCCGCTCCAGGATCACGAGATTCAAGAGATCCTGTCATCCATCAGCCGTAAAAACAATAAACGCCTGCCAGTCCTGGATAAAAAAAAATATCGAGCCGCCATCACAACGACCAGAAAAGAAGGAATCATCTATGAAAGCGATGAATATATAGAAGGAATAAGCGCATTGGCAGTACCATTAAAGCTTAACCGGAAAGATTTTCAATGTGCTATCTGGGCGGTTGGACTAAAAAACCAGATCACAGAAAAATCACTTCAGTCATATAAGGATCTTTTAAAAGAGATCGCAAACAAAATCGAAAGCAAAATATCTTTACAATCAATTTAAGGAGGGGAAATTTATATGTTATTACCCAAGTTTGAATTCCATGAACCGACCTCCATCCAGGAAGCCATTGAATTAAAGAAAAAACATGGTAAAAAAGCAAAGTTCCTGGCTGGCGGTACGGATCTTCTGGTCCATCTTAAAAAAAAGCTGGTCACAGCAGACCACATTATCAGCCTATCCGAAATTGAGGCGCTGTCCCAGATCAAAGAAGAAGGGGATGCCGTTACAATCGGTGCCTGTGCAACCATGGCCCAGCTGTCCAAATCAAAGATCATTCAGGAAAAATTTTGTGCCGTCAAAGCTGGTGCAGACAATCTTGGCACCCACCTGATCAGAAACAGGGCAACCATTGGCGGGAATGTCTGCAATGCAAGTCCGGCTGGCGACACTATCTGCTCTCTTATTGTCTACCAGGCACAGGTTGTCTTACAAGGTCCGGAAGGACAGCGCAAAATGGCCATTGAATCTTTTTTCAAGGGTCCGGGCAAAACCGATATAAAAGACGATGAAATCCTGGTTGGATTTCAATTGCCTTTGCCGGGCAAAAACAGTGGTGCCCACTATATCCAGTTAGGAAAAAGAAAATCATCTGAAATCAATGTTGTTAATGTGGCCTCATTTATTGAAATCGATCCGGCAAATCAGACTGTTAAAAATGCCATTATTGCCCTGGGATCTGTTGCAGCAACCCCAATCAGGTCTTTTCATGCTGAAGAAGCATTAAAAAACAGCGCCGCAAATGAAGCGGCTTTTTATGAAGCCGGTGAAGCAGCCAGACGCCAAGACTGCAAACCCATTGATGATTTCAGGGGAACAGCCGACTACAGAAGGGCCATGATCGGCGTATTGACCAAAAGGACCCTTGAAAAAGCCTGTAAACAGGCCACAGCCCAATAAAAGATATCAGGAGACCATATGAAACGGATCATCAAATGTACTATAAATAAAGAAACATACGAACTTGCAATAGAACCCAATCAAACGCTTGCGGATCTTCTCCGAAACGACCTGGGCCTGACCGGTACAAAAAAAGGGTGTGACACGGGCGATTGCGGTGCCTGCACTGTTATTTTAAACGGCGATGCCGTCAATTCCTGCCTTGTTCTGGCGGTTCAGGCAAATAACGCAACCATTGAAACTATTGAGGGCTTAAGCACTGAAGACGGCCTGCATCCTCTGCAGGAAGCCTTTGTTGAACATGGGGCCATCCAATGCGGATTCTGTTCTCCCGGAGTTATCATGTCTGCCAAAAACCTTTTGGACAAAAACAGCAACCCAAATAACCAGGAGATCAGAGAAGGCATTTCAGGTAACCTTTGCCGGTGTACCGGATACCAGAAAATTTTTGAAGCCATTTCATCTCAATGTTCGGACAAATAAGGAGGCACCCATGAAAAATTTTGATGTTATCAGTACCCGAGCCCATCGAATTGATACGCCGGACAAGGCAACGGGAAAAGCTATTTTTACAGCTGATATTTCCAAGCCCGGCATGTTGTACGGTGCCCTGCTCCAAAGCCCCCACCCCCACGCAAAAATTCTTTCCATTGATACTTCCAAGGCAGAGGCCTTAGAAGGGGTCAAAGCCGTTATAACGGCAAAAGATGCAGGAGATGTCAAATACGGCGTCTCTCCGGCACGGTATGATGAAAACGTATTTGCCATTGACAAGGTTCGGTATATCGGCGATGAAATTGCCGCTGTTGCCGCAACTTCCCTTGAAACCGCGCTGAAGGCTGTTGAATTGATCCAGGTGGAATATGAGATTCTGCCTGCGGTTTTTACGGTGGAAGACGCTTTAAAAGAAGGCGCTCCCCAGGTACACGAGGCCTTTGCCGGAAATCTCAGTGCCGAGGTTCACCACGAATTCGGCAATGTTGAAGAAGGCTTGAAAAACAGTGATATCATAAAAACCACGACCATGAAAAGCAAGCGCCAGGACGGTGCCTGTATTGAAATGCAGGCCTGTATCGCGGAATATGACAACAGGGGAACATTGACCTTGACCACTTCCACCCAGGTTCCCCACTATGTTCAAAGGACCGTGGCCATGGTATTGAAAATGGATGTCGGAAAGGTCCGAGTTAAAAAACCTTATGTGGGAGCCGGATTCGGTATCAAAGCCTCTGCAAACGCCATGGAACTTGCCTGCTGTATACTGACCAGAAAGCTTAAAAGACCTGTTAAAATGGGATACACCCGTGAACAGGTCTTCATGCAGGCACGGGCACGGCACCAGTTCACCCACAAAATTACCACGGGTGCAAAAAAAGACGGCACCATAATGGCCCTTAAACACGAGTGTTACCTGGACGGGGGAGCTTACACAAGCTTTGGCATTGCCACGGTATACTACACAGGATCTCTTCTTGCAGGGCCGTACAAGCTTGACAACATGAGCTATGACGGATACCGTGTATACAACAACAAACCCACTTGCGGTGCCCAGAGAGGCCACGGTGCTGTAATTGCCAGAGCCTGTTTTGAACAGCAGCTTGACATGATTGCAGAAGAGATCGGTATGGACCCCCTGCAACTTCGCATCAAAAATATGATGAACACCGGTGACACTACCTGCAATGATCTGAACATGAGTTCTTTTGGCATGTCCGAATGTATTGAAGCAGTTCGCAGCGGCTCTGACTGGGACAAAAAGAAAGGAAATATGCCTGAAGGCAAAGGCATTGGAATGGCCTGCGGCTTTTTTGTATCAGGTGCGGGATTTCCAATTTACCGGTCCGACACCTTCCATGGCACCGTCATTGTAAAACTAACGGAAGACGGCGGTACAGCTCTGGTTTATACGGCTTCTGCAGAAATCGGTCAGGGATCTGACACTGCATTTGCCATGATTGCGGCAGAAGCATTGGGCATCCCCCTGGAAAATGTCCGCCTCGCATCAGGGGATACGGACATGGGCGTTGACTTGGGTGCTTATTCAAGCCGCCAGACCCTCATGACAGGGCATGCCACCAAAGAAGCAGCCGAACATGCCAGACAGCAGGTATTGGATGTGCTGGCACAACAACTGGATATTCCTGTAGAACAGATGGATATCAAAAAAGGCTTTATCGAATTCAAAGACCGAACTCCTGATTTTTCAGCCTTAAGAACCAGATACATCAAAGAACACAGGGGATGGACAGACAATCCTGATTCAGACAAGCTGACTTTTAAAGAAGCATCAAGAATTGCATTTCTTGAAAAAGGTTCCATTGTCGGAACCGGCAAATACCGGCCTCACTTTCTTGGCGGAAAATTCAAGGGAGCTGCCGTGGGTACATCTCCGGCATACGGATGCAGCGCCCAGATAGCAGAAGTTACAGTTGACATGGAAACCGGCCAGATCACCATTGATAATATTACAGATGCCCATGATTGCGGAAAAGCAATCAACAAGACTTCGGTTGAAGCCCAGATGCAGGGATCTATTTCAATGGGCATCGGTGAAACCATGCATGAAGAAGTCATATTCGACAATAATGGAAAGGTTCTGAACAGTGACCTGGCAGAATATAAAATTGTTACATCCATGGATATGCCGCCGGTCAATGCCATTGTAGTTGAAAGCGATGAACCCAACGGTCCCTTTGGAGCAAAAGAAGTGGGTGAAGGTGCAATAATGCCTACTATTCCCGCTATTTTGAATGCTGTTTATGATGCAACCGGCGTAAGAATTGGCGAACTGCCGCTGACACCGGAACGCGTTTACAATGCAATCCAGGCTTACAAGGACAAACTAAGCGCATAAACATATGAGATATGCAAGACAAACAATCCTTCCACAGATCGGCACCAGCGGTCAGGCCAAACTTTTTAAAGCTTGTGTCCTCATCGCCGGTGCCGGTGGCTTGGGTTCAATCTCTTCATATTATCTGGCCGCAGCCGGCATTGGGAACCTCATCATCGTGGATAATGATACAGTCGAACTGAGCAACTTGAACCGGCAAATTATTCATTGTGAAGCCGACCTTGGGAAACCCAAAGCCGTTTCGGCCGCCCAAAGCCTTGAACGGTTAAATTCATCCATACGGATCAGACCGGTCAAGGTAAAAATCACAGATGCATCCATTTGTCATTTACTGGAAAATGTGGATATCATAGTGGATGCCTGTGACAATATACAAACCCGGCATGTGTTAAACCGGGCGTCACTGAAAAAAAAAATCCCATACATATTCGGAGGTGTCAATGGATTTGACGGCATGGCATCAACCTTTATTCCCGGAAAAACACCCTGTTTTAACTGCCTGTTTTCAAATAAAGACCGCCGGGAAACCATAACAGGAATTATCGGCCCGGCTGCCGGGGTTATCGGGTCTTTCCAGGCCATGGAAGCAATCAAACTTTTATTGGATATCGGAAAAAATTTGAGCAACCGTCTGATCAGAGTTTCCGGTATGGATATGCGCACAACCGTCACACCCCTTGAAACTCATCCGGCTTGCCCGACTTGTCATGGCATAAATTCAAAAAAGGAAAACAGTCAATAACAGCTTATGATTATTATATTGAACGGCCTGAAAGAAGATGTACCTGAAAATATCAGCATTCAAGCCCTTATTGAATTTGTCAAAGAGGGAGACCCGCATCTGATCGTTGAACAAAACAGCAGGTATATCTACCCAACTGACTATCACAGCACCATTGTAAAAGAAAACGACGTCATTGAATTTATCAACCCGGATCTTGGCGGATAAAAAAAGAGTTCATCAATATGAAATTATACAACAAAAGCAAAATCAAATCACTGCCCGTGGAAGAGTCCGTTGGAACAGTTCTGGTTCATGATATCACTAAAATCATACCCGATCTGTTCAAAGGTCCTTGTTTTAAAAAAGGACATGTGATCACCCAGGAAGATGTGGAAGAATTACTTGACATTGGCAAGCGTCATATTTATGTGGCAACCCTTAACGGAGAACTTCATGAAAATGATGCGGCCATTAGAATTGCTGAGGCAGCCGCGGGTCCCGGAATCAATCTGAGTGCCCCTCAGGAAGGAAAAGTTAATTTTTCATCTCAAACAAACGGATTGTTAAAAATCAATGTATCCGCCCTTGAAGAGATCAACAGCATTCCGGATGTTATTTTTGCAACCCTGCACACGAATCAAACCGTTCAAAAGGGAAACGATCTTGCCGGTACAAGAATAATTCCCTTGTCCATTGATGAAAACCGGATCATTGAAGTGGAAGAGATTTGTAGAAAACACTTTCCCATCATTCAGGTCAAACCGCTTCAATGTTTGTCCGTCGGCCTTATTGTAACCGGTTCCGAAGTATATCATGGACGGATAAGGGATGGATTCGGCCCTGTGGTGGAAAAAAAATTCAAAGAATTGGGAAGTCCTGTCATCAAAAAAACCATTGTCAGCGATGACATGGACATGACGGTTCAAGCCATTCATGACAATATCAGTGCTGGTGCCCAAATGATTGCGGTTACAGGCGGAATGTCCGTTGATCCGGATGATCTGACCCCGGCATCCATCAGGGCTGCGGGAGGAGAAGTTATTACTTACGGAGCCCCTGTCCTGCCCGGAGCCATGTTCATGCTGGCCCATATCAATAATATCCCGGTAATAGGCCTGCCCGGATGCGTCATGTATCACAGGGCCAGTATTTTTGATCTAATCGTGCCCAAACTACTGGCCGGGGAAAGTATTTTAAAATCCGATATTGTACAAATGGGACATGGAGGGTTCTGCTCAAGCTGTAAAACCTGCAGATATCCGTCATGCAGTTTTGGAAAATAAGAAAATGGTTCGGCACCTTAAGCAAAAAGACCGCTCAACACCAATCTCTGCCGTTATCCTGGCAGCAGGGTTATCGTCCAGAATGGGCGATTTCAAACCCTTGCTGCCATTGGGCAAAACAACAATAGTGGAAACCGCTATCAATTTGTTCAAGGCGCATCAAATTAATGATATTGTTGTTGTAACCGGCCACAATTACAATTTGCTTGAACCGATAGTGAAAAAAGCAGGTGCCCTTCCAATATTTAACTGTGAATATTCATCCGGGATGTTAAGTTCCATTCAAAAAGGCGTCCAAAATATCCGGCCGGAATATTCAGGATTTTTCCTTCTTCCGGTAGACATTCCTGCTATTCGCCCTTCTACCATCAAGTTAATGATACAGCAGTTTCAAAAGACCCCGGATAAAATCATACTGCCTTATTTTGATGATACTCCAGGCCATCCGCCCCTGATTCCAGTCGGTTTAAAAACAGATATTCTCAATTTGTGTGATGGATCAACTTTAAGGGATGTGATGCTGTCCCCGGAAAATCAAAAAATACCTTTGAAGGTTTACGACAGAGGCATTTTAATGGATGCCGATGACAAACAAGGGTATGAGCATATCTGCCAAAAATTTAACAGCCTGAACATCCCGGACAAAGAAGAATGCCTTTCGATCATCAATGACATATTGCCCGAGAATGACCCAATCCGAATTCACCTGGCAGAGGTTTCATTCGCAGCATTGAAAATTGCCAATGGCCTTCCCCATCAACTGAATACAGACCTGGTGATTGCCGCAGCAATCCTTCATGATATTAAACGAAAAGAAAAAAACCATGCCAAAGCAGGAGCTAAATTTATAAGGGATCTTGGGTTCGCAGAAGTATCAGCAATAATTACCCAGCACATGGACATTGATATTGATACCGCATCTGAGGTCAATGAAAAAGAGGTGGTTTATTTTGCCGACAAACTCTGCAACGGCAATGGTGTTGATTTAAATTACCACAAACGGTTTTCAGAAAATTTAATGAAATTTCCCTGGGCCATAACATCCATTTCAAAACGATATGAAAATACTAAACTCATACAAGCCAGAATTGAAGAATCTGCCGGAAAATCCGTTCGAGAAATTATCTCATCCTGACCCCTTGATCTTTCTTTTAAGGCATGGCCGGATTAAAGACCATGAAACAAAACGATTTATCGGGGCAACGGACGTTGAACTGGACCCTATGGGTATAGACCAGGCTCTTTATTGGAAAAAAGCTTTTTCATCATTGAATTTCGAAGCTGTTCATTCAAGCTCTCTCCAGAGATGCACCCGCACGGCAGAATTGATTGCCAATGATAAAAAAATCATAACATCTCCGGCACTCAATGAAATACACATGGGAAAATGGGATGGCTGCTCTTTTGATCAAATCAAACAGCAAAGCGCCAAAGAGTTTGAAAAAAGGGGCAAAAATCTCGATACCTACAAAACACCCGGCGGCGAAAGCTTTCACGACACTTCATGCCGTGCTGTTCCTTATTTTAAAGACTGTGCAACCACATTAAAAAACAATATATTGTTCGTCACTCATGCCGGTGTGATAAGGGTGATCCTGTGCCATCTTTTAGGTATAAAACTTGCCGATCTTTTTCAAATAAAAATCAGCTACGCCCAGCTTTTTGTTATTCAACCCGACTTACCGTCTTAAAACCGCAAAACTTACAAACTAAAAGCTATTTCATAAAAAACACTACTCAATGATTTTCTCTAAATCTCCAGCACATCAGGCAGATCTGAAATAGACTCAATAATAACATCAGGATTATTTTGTGCCAGGCTTGCATATGTCTCAAATCCCGTGAGAACTCCGATGGTTTTCATACCTGCAGCCATTCCTGCGACAACGTCCATTACCATGTCTCCCACATAAACGCACCGGTCTGACCGAACCCCCAGACGATCTCTGCACAAAATCAAGGCATCCGGAAACGGCTTTTTACGTTCAACATCCCCGGCTGATACAACTGTCTCAACAAAATTTAAAATCCCCTCCCGGTCCAGGATCTTCATTTTATCACTGATATTTTTTTGAGGGGTTGATGTCGCAATCCCAATCTTGATATTGCGGTCATGGAGAAGGCGAAGCACTTTTCCCGTATCAGGGAAAGGCCTGACATTTTTCAGGAACGTGTCAGGATATATCTGTTGTACCATCTGCCAGGCTTGGGCGGCTGTTTCTTGTCTGGATCGGTCCGGCACATCCGGCAGAATCAAATCCCAGTTGAATTCATCATTTTTTGCCGCTTCCAGGATAGTCTGCCTCGGAACTGCTGGAAATCCCATTTTATCAAGGATGATTTCCACGATGCAATAATAGGATTCAATGGAATCTATCAGGGTGCCGTCAAGATCAAACAAAACAGCATCCACAGAGAGCTTGAGCCCTGGTTTTGCAATGATCCCACCCAATTGCAGTACAACCATATCCCCGTCATTTATCCCCAGTTCATCCCTCAGTTTCACCGGTGCCAGAATTTCAACAACCTGCCGGCCGTGAATTTTCACGTCTGCATCAGGAAGAATCAATGCCCCTTTGACGTTTCCAACCCATATGGGAAGAACCTTTGAGGAACAAAAATTTTGATCCGGCGGTACCAGTTCTTCCCAGATCCCTTCACTGAACTTTTCCAGACGTTCCACCTCAGACAAAGACAATTCGAGATTAAGGGTTCCGGGAAAAGGTACAAATCCGATTTTTTCACGACACTGCAGCTTTACCCAGTCCAGCTCTGTAAAAAAAGCAGCCTTGTGAGCCCCTTGAATCACTTTCCCAGATATCACCAGCTTATCCTTTATTTTTATTCTTGAAACCATTTCTTTTTTTGAAAATCATCAGGTGAACATTCTTTTTCCCGGCTGATCATAGAGTTGAGCCTTTCCAGCACCTGATGGTCTTTTTCCAGGATAGCGTTAAAAGAACTGATGGCCCGGTTCAAGGTCAAATCAAGAGACGGCTGAACCTTGTCCAATACATCAGCCGGCAGGTGGTCATAGGCATCCACCAGATTACCTGTCCAGACATGGAGAGCTTTCATATCCATCTCAGCTACACTTTTCTTATGATACACATACCCTTCAAGGGCACCGACTGATGCGGCAAATTCATAAATCTGATTATACAAATGCACAGTGAGTTCCTTTCATGAGTCATCTTAGCTGCATTTCCGCAGCATAAATTTTTATTTTTTTAAAAGCATTTAAATAAATAATTTTTCTAAAAAATCACACAAGATTTATCTTTTCAAGCTTGCGGGATGAAAAGTCATGCTGGGAATCCGTATTATAATAACTCAGATGACTCAATCGAACCGGTTATCATAATTGGAGACGCTTCAATATTTTCAGCTGACATCATGGAGACAACCCGTTCAAATGCGCTTTCAATCATTGACTGCTCCCAGCTCTCCAACCTGGAAAATCTATCCATAAACTGTTTTTGAAGAAGAGGGGGAACTGTTTCCATTATGGTTTTTCCATTTTCCGTCAAGGTTATATTGGTTTTTCTTTTATCATCTATGCTTCTTTTTCTTGTAATATATCCACGTTTTTCAAGACGTTTTGTAATATCCGTCACTGTGGCCTGGCTCAAGCTGACATTTTTTGAAAGCTGCGTAACTGAAATTTGATCATTTGCAACTATTGATTGCAGAATAATAAGCTGAGGTCCGGTCAAACCGAAATTTTTTTTCAAACTTTTTGAATGCTGATCTATGGCCTGGATAATTTTCCGCAAAGCGATCAAAAGATTTCTGCACCGTTCATCATTTGTCTTGCCCATTTCAGTCCCCTTTTTTTATACCGTCAAATTTCAAGGTCAGTTACCCAATATTATAAGGGTTATAAAAACAATTCCCGGCACTTTAACATAGTCCATTAAAATCTTTATATTTCAACTCCCCCACTTCAGCGCTGTATTCTTATCTGAAAAGACAGATCAACAAGGCCCGATTAATTGATAAAAATATCAAACACATGATTAAAATGCAATTGAAATATAAACCGCCTTAATGCTTACAAATAAGTGCATCCAAACTTTTATATATGCAAATTCATTTTATGTTCACGCGGTGTTACAAAAGTTCGATAATTTTCCCACTCATTAATCTTTAACGACATGTACTGAGTGTAAAGAGTATCCCCTAAAATCTTTTTTAAAATTTGACTTTTTTCAGCTTCAATTAAAGCTTCAAACATGTTTCGGGGTAAAAAACTGCTGTCTAATAGACTGGAAGCATTATTTGTTTTATAAGTACTGCCAATATCCGGATCACCACAATCAAGTTTCTCTCTGATTCCTTGAAGACCTATGCCTATAAGGGTTGCAAGCTGAAGATAAATATTGCCTGAAGGATCTGGAGAACGGATTTCAACCCTTGTATCCTCCGGGCCTGCAGCGTATGGAACCCTAATCATTGAGCTTCGGTTTTTAATGCCCCAACTGCGAACAATAGGAGCCTCTTTTCCAACAACATAAGCTTTATACGAATTAAAAGTTGCAGCCATTATAATAGATGTCTCTCTTGCATATTTTAAGATGCCACCGATAAATTGATGTGCAGTTTTACTCAAAAAATAGTTTGCATTTTTATCATAAAACTTTGGATTACCGTCAATATCCTGGGCAGAGATATGGAAATGGAGGGCGTTTCGATTAAACCCATTAAATGGTTTTGGCATAAATGTAGCATGTAAATTTCTCTCACTGGCAATTCTTTTGGTGATATATGAAAAAAGTATAGTTCTATCTGCTGTTTTGATGGGATCAAGACAAGACAGATTGATCTCATGTTGAGAAGGAGTGACTTCATGATGCATTTTTTCAAACTGAATACCACACTTTTTCAATACTGTTACGATCTCTTTTCGTATAAGTTCACCCTTATCTCGCGGATCTGAATGGAAATAACCGGCATTATCCGTATGTATATCTTTACCAAACTCATCATTGTTCAGCAAAAAAAATTCATGCTCGGGTGCGGTCATAAAATAAAGGCCGAATTCATCTTCTGCCTGTTTAACAACTCTTTCCAAAAGTGCCCTGGGATCCAATGGAGACCTTTTGCCATATCCTTCACTTATTTCACCTATCAAGAAACCTAAGTTTTCCTCTGAAAATTCAATTTTCTTAAAAGTTTCAGGCAAAGGAATTAATATTTTATCGCTATCATCCACAGTTCCATAACCTGGAACTGAACTTCCATCGAAACCAACCCCAGTTCTAATCAATGATTCAATATTCTCAGTGTTCACTTGTAGCGTCACTGGTCGACCATTCAGATCTGTTGTGAAAAGCTGCAATGTATCGACATCACTAATTTCTTTTTTAAACTCTGTTATGTTTTGCATTTTATCCTATTACTGTTTTCCATATGAAACTCAGCTCAACATGCTGCCATAATAAGAGTTTCAATTTTTGTTGTGGCAGGTCAATCTGCCATGGGTATTAGTTTTTTAATAAAACATCATGCTCATTAAAAAAAAAGTTTGATTTTCCAAATGCAGGCTTTAAATCATCAAGCCATACAGCTTTTTCATCGTATTTTGCAAAAAAGGGGCGCTTGACCCATTCAGGATTTCTTCCCTGGATAAAACTTAATGAAATAACCTTACCTTTATCTGTATCAACAATTCCATCAATTCCAATTTTCCCTGGGGATGCAGACATAATGGGTCCTCGCACTGTTCTTGCAACACCACTTACTTTCATATAAGCTTTCCTGAAAATATCATAGGCTTTTAAGATTGGTATTGAAAAGTAACGATGAGATCCTGTATTCCTTGCAACGAACATATAATATGGAATCATACCCAGACTTACCTGTTTTCTCCACATATTGCTCCAATTTTCGGAATTATCGTTTATATGCTGCATAACCGGTGACTGAGTCCTTATAATTGTTCCTGTGTCTCTGATAGCTTTCACAGCTTCTTTAAAAGCATCCGTAGACATTTCGTTTTCATGACAAATATGGGCCATAAATGACAAATGAAACCCTGCATCCGTAACTTTTTTGAACAAATCAAGAAGTTCATCGCTATCGGAATCTGTCAGATAGCGATAAGGCCAGAAAGACAATGTTTTGGAGCCAATGCGTATCGTTTTTACTGTTTTGATACCGGACTTAATTATTGCGTCAATAAAAATCTCAAATGCTTTTGCATGCATTATCATGGGATCACCACCTGTAAAAAGCACATCTGTTATTTCAGGATGCTCTTTTAGATACCCAATCATTAAATCCGCATTTTTCAAAGCAAATTTTTTCTCTTTTATCCCGGAAAATTGCGGCCACCTGAAACAAAAAGAACAAAAAGCATGGCACAATTGCCCCTTAGAGGGAAATGCAAGCATTGTTTCGCGATATTTATGTTGAATGCCATTCAAAGGTATTCCATTAAATATCGGGACATTTTTTTCCATTTGTTCAGCAGGATGAGGATTTAATCCGGCGCGAATCAAACTAACAGCTGTGGCAAGTTCTTTCTGGTTCAAACATTGCTTTACGATTTTATAATCATTGGGCTTTAGCATTTCTTTTCTTGGAAATGTAAGGGTGAACAAAGGATCTTTTTCAAAATTATTCCAGTTTATTAACTCTTCAAGAACATAATTATTACTTTTAAAAGGTAATACCTGTCCAACAACCTTGATCGAGTCAACTATTTCATCAGGAAGATCATTCAGCAGTTTGATTTGATGTAAATTTTTTAGTGTATAGCTTTGATATTTCATTTCATTTTCTCTCTATGTCAAAAAAAAATCAGATCCATGTGTGCTTCGCAAAGAAAAACCACTCACAAAATCTGAACCTTTATGAAAATTTAAAAACAAGGCTACAATAACATGATTTTACATAGATATCAATGTATCTAAAAAGACCCATCTCGCTAAAGACCATACAATTTAAAAAAACAATAAAAACATCAACCAATTAAATTAATTAAATAATCTCAAACATATTTCAAATATATATCAAATATATATTTTATACTTTTATATAAATTCATAAATATATATTTCGAACACAATACAATATATTTTATTTAAAAGTCCATTATTATTTCAATAATCAAAATCAAAACTTCTTGATGATCTTTTAATTTTCGACATATTATCCAAAATTTCTTTTGGGCGGTATCTTTGCGCAAACACTTATGACACCCTAACGGATCAATTTTTCTGCCGGCGAATAACTTAACCGGATATATTATGAAATCCTGATAAATTTCAAATAGCATATTCAGACAGCACCTAAAACATTGAATACTATACTTTTCAACTTGCAAAAACAATATTTACAGATCGATAAGTCAATATTAGCAAGAAGTGTCAGTTTGACAAATTAATTAGAGTTCGATATATTTTTCTGATAGATATTAACGGTTAAGGAAGACAACTTTAATTTATGAAAAATGTTTTAATTTTAATTTCCAAACGTCTTGGCGCAAGCCTGGCAACCATATTTATCATCTCTGTTATCATCTTTATCGGCGTGGAAATGCTGCCCGGTGACGTGGCCGAGACCGTCCTGGGACAATCTGCCACGCCAGAGACGGTAACGGCGTTTCGAACTCAACTCAAATTGGATTTACCCCCCCATATTCGGTATGGGGCATGGCTGAAAGATTTTATCCATGGGGACTTTGGCAAATCCCTTGCCAATGGCAGACCTGTCTCCGAATTAATCGGGTGGCGGTTTGCCAACACACTGTTTTTGGCCTTAACCACTGCCGTAATTGCAGTTCCCCTGGCAATTTTTCTGGGCATGCTTGCGGCATTTTACAGGAATACTTTTTTTGACAAGCTGATCTCGATCACCACACTTTCATTTATCTCTTTTCCTGAATTTTTTATCGCCTATATACTGATCAGTATTCTGTCGGTAAAATTAAATATTTTTCCCAGCCTGGCAATGATTGACCAAGACATGGGATTTACCAGCAAAATATATGCAATTTTGCTGCCGTCCCTTACACTCACCTGTGTGGTAACTGCACACATGATGCGACAGACAAGGGCAGCCATTATCAATGTGCTGGCCAGTGCCTATATTGAAATGGCCCGAATAAAAGGGATAAAACGGTTGAGAATCATTGTACACCACGCATTTCCCAATTCTCTGTCCCCGGTGATCAATGTGATTGCCGTCAACCTGGCCTACCTGATTGTCGGTGTGGTTATTGTCGAAGTCGTGTTTGTCTATCCCGGACTGGGTCAGCTTTTGGTTGATTCGGTTGCCAAGCGGGATCTGCCCGTAGTCCAGGCATCAGGATTGATTTTTTCCATTGCCTATATTTTTCTAAACCTTGCAGCAGACATCCTGTCCATGCTTTCCAACCCAAAACTGAGACAATCCAGTATTTAAAGGGAGTTCCATTGTGTTAAACTTATTACGACAGTCCCCTATTTCCGCCCGGATCGGTATGGGGATCGTTATTTTGAATATCCTGGTTGCTGTTTTTGCACCATTGATCGCACCCTATGGGGAAACCAGCGTGGTCGGAGATGTGTGGGAAACTTTTTCCGGCAAATTTTATCTGGGCACCGACCATATTGGAAGGGATCTGTTTACACGGATGATCTATGGTGCAAGAAATACCATTGCCCTTGCGTTTATCACCACTATGCTGTCATTTCTGCTTGGCTCGTTTTCAGGCTTTATTGCCGCTGTTAAAGGCGGGTGGACTGACCAGGCATTAAGCCGGACAGTTGACATTGTCATGGCATTTCCAACCCTTATTTTTGCCTTGATGATTTTATCTGTGCTGGGATCATCCATCCCCACCTTGATTTTTACCATCGCCATCCTGGACTCCACGCGAGTGTATCGATTATCCAGGGCTGTGGCCATGGACATTGAAGTAATGGAATTTGTAGAAGCCGCCCGCTTGAGAGGAGAGGGTCTCTGGTGGATCATACGACATGAAATCCTGCCCAATGCCATGCCGCCGCTGATTGCGGAATTCGGCCTGCGGTTTTGTTTTATATTTCTCTTTATTGCCTGTTTAAGTTTTCTTGGACTGGGCCTGCAGCCGCCCCTGGCAGACTGGGGAGGAATGGTCAGAGAAAACGCCGGGGCTATTACATTTGGCATTTTTGTACCCTTAATCCCGGCCGGGGCAATTGCTTTGTTAACAGTGGGCGTCAATTTAATTGTTGACTGGTTTTTACATTTATCCAGCGGGCTGCACGATTAGAAAGGAAACACCCATGAACAATCTGTTAGAGATAAAGAATCTATACATTGAAGGCTTTTACGAAAACCAATGGCAACCCATTGTCAAAGACATCAGCCTTGAATTGAAAAGAGGAGAAGTGCTTGGACTTATCGGGGAATCCGGTGCCGGCAAATCCACTATAGGGCTTGCTGCCATGGGGTATACACGCCCGGGATGCAGACTGGCATCAGGATCTATTAATCTTGAAGGGATCGAATTATTTGATGCATCCGAGGAAGATTTGCGACTGATTAAATCATCCAAGATTGCCTATGTGGCACAGAGTGCTGCAGCCTCCTTTAACCCGTCACACCGTATCATAAAACAATATGTAGAAGCACCTGTTCACCATGGAATAATGAGTTGTGAAAAAGCTGAAAAAGAAGCTGTTGAAATTTATCGGCGGCTGTTCTTGCCCACACCTGAAAAAATCGGATACCGGTATCCCCACGAACTTTCAGGAGGCCAGCTCCAGAGAGCCATGGTGGCCATGGCCATGGCCTGCAAGCCAAACATCATTGTGTTTGACGAACCCACAACCGCCCTGGATGTCACCACCCAGATCGAAGTATTGGCTGCTGTCAAGGAGATCACGGAAAAAATGAACAAAGCGGCTTTGTATATCACCCATGATCTGGCTGTCGTGGCCCAGGTGGCTCACCGGATAATGGTGTTGAGGAACGGTCGGCTGGTTGAAGAGGGTGAAACCCGACAATTGATTAAACAACCCAACAAGAACTACACCAGGGAACTGTTAAATGTCAGAAGCCTGAGAGAAGAAAAAATCATTACGGATAAAATGGCTGTGATTCTGGACATCAAGAATGTGGCTGCAACCTACACAGGCCAGAAAAATGTACTTGAAAACATTGACCTGACCGTAAGAAAAGGCAGAACCGTTGCCCTGGTCGGAGAATCCGGCAGCGGCAAAAGCACTTTGGCAAAAGTTATCACAGGCCTTCTTCCCGCCATTCAGGGCAGTATAACGTTTTTTGAAAAAAAGCTTCCTCGTGAATTGAAAAACAGAAAAAAAGAAGACTTGAGAAAAATGCAGATGATCTATCAAATGCCGGATACGGCCTTAAACCCGCGACAGACCGTCAGAAAGGTTATTGGCAGGCCCCTTAAATTTTACTTTGGCCTCAAGGGTAAAGCGGCTGAAGACCGGATCAAAGAGTTGCTAAGCAAAATCGAACTTGATCCGGACATTTATATAGACCGTTTGACCACGGAACTTTCAGGCGGAGAAAAACAGCGGATCTGTATTGCCAGGGCCCTGGCAGCCGAACCGGACCTGATCATCTGCGACGAAATCACCTCAGCCCTGGATCAACTGGTGGCCGAAGGCATCCTCAACCTTTTGCAGGACCTGCAAAATAAAACAAACATGTCCTACCTGTTTATCACCCATGACCTTGCCACGGTAAAGGCCATTGCAGATAAAATTGTGATTATGCTAAAAGGGAAAATCATCGAACAAGGCGAAAAAAAACAAGTCTTGTCTCCACCCCATCATGAATACACTGACAAGCTGTTGGCATCCGTTCCTGAAATGGACCCGGACTGGCTGGACAACCTTTTAGAAGAGCGTGCCTCAAGTTTCATCTGATCCAATCATTTAATATCAATCACTTAAATCGGAGGAAAGAATATGACGGACCTATCATCTTTAACACAGATGTTTAACCAGAACAAAATCAGCCGCAGGCAGTTCCTTACCGGCATGTCCGCACTTGGGCTTGCAGCGGCGGTTTCCCCTGCAATGCTTCCGGGTACAGCTTGGGCGTCCGAACCCAAAAGGGGTGGACGGTTTATCATGGGATGCACTGGCGGGTCCACCACGGACTCCATGGATCCCGGGACACTGACGTCCAATATGAACTATAGCATCAACTGGCAGATCAGAAACAGCCTGGTGGAAATTGACCATAATTTCAAACCCATCCCGGAACTGGCAGAGTCCTGGGATTCCTCCCCTGATGCAAAAGTGTGGCGTTTCAAACTGCGCAAAGGCGTTGAGTTTCATAACGGCAAAACCATGACGGCAGAAGATGTTATTTTTACCATCAACCACCATAGGGGCGAAAAATCAAAATCTGTTGTTAAACCCTATTTAAAGAGTGTTGAAAATATCAAAGCGGATGGAAAGTATGAAGTTATTTTTGAGCTTTCCGGGGGCAGTGCGGATTTTCCGTTTATCCTGGGAGACCATCATTTGACAATCTGCCCGGCGGGAACCAAAGGACGGGAATGGGAAAAAGGCATTGGTACGGGAGGATATATTCTGGAAAAATGGGAGCCTGGTGTCAAGGCTTTTGCAACACGCAATCCCAATTACTGGAAAGAGGGAAGAGCCTTTTTTGATGAAATAGAAACTTTGTCCATCGTTGATACTAATGCCAGGACAAATGCCTTAAAAACAGGGCAAATCCACTATATGGACCGTGTTGAACTAAAAACAGCAAGCTTGATGAAACGAATGCCCGGCATTAATGTGACGGCAACCACCGGAACGGCACACTACTCCATTCCCATGATCGTGGATCAAACCCCATACAGTGACAACAATGTCCGCATGGCATTAAAACTTGCCGTTAACCGTGAAGAATTATTAAAACAAGTCCTGCGGGGTTATGGAGAACTCGGCAATGACCATCCCATCGCACCTGTCAATCAATATTTTGCCAAAAACCTGGAACAAAGAAAATATGATCCGGACAAGGCAAAATTCTATATGAAAAAAGCAGGCATGCTTGACCATGTTTTCAATCTGCATGCTGCAGACGCCGCATTTGCCGGTGCAGTTGATGCCGCCATCCTTATCAAGGAACAGGCCAAAAAGGCAGGTCTCACCATCAATGTTGTGCGAGAGCCAGACGACGGATACTGGAGCAATGTATGGACAAAAAAAGAGTGGTGCATGTGTTACTGGACCGGTCGCCCCACGGAAGATATGATGTTCTCGCTTGCCTATGCGTCAGGAGCCCCATGGAACGATACCCACTGGAAAAACAAAAGGTTTAACAACCTTCTGATTGATGCAAGAGCAGAGCTGGACACAGGTAAACGCAGACAAATGTATCTGGAAATGCAGGAAATCTGCAGGAATGACGGCGGAACTATTGTCCCCATGTACAACCAGATGGTGGAAGCAAGTTCAGACAAACTTGCCCATGGCCCCATTGCCGGGAATATGCCAATGGATGGCTTTAGAAATACTGAACGCTGGTGGTTCAAGTCATAATCTGCAATAATATGCCATACCGGTATCAATTCACAAAACTTTGGCAATGGAGAACCTCATGGAAAGCAACCATATTCTTAAAAAGATTAATATCACCAGAATAAAAGACAACAAAGCCATCTTGATGAAAGACAGCATCATTGACGAAGACATTCTTGAGATAGTGATCAACAAAGACAAAACATTTAAAATGGTATTTTCCATGACCCATACACGGGCTCTTGCGGCAGGATTCCTGTTTACTCAAGGCATTGTTCATGACAAAACCGACATAATTAAACTAAATTTTTTTAAAGAAAAAAAACAATGCCATATCACATTAAATGACCGGGCCATGCAACGGCTGGATGAATTTAAAAAAGGACAATCAATCAAAGGGTCATCAGGCGGAACACTATTGCAGGGCCAGACAAATATTTTGTCCGGAAGCCGGGAAAAAGCCCTGTTTATAACTTATGACCAGGTATTGTACTTGATTCAACAGCACTGGGATCAATCCGAACTGTTCCATAAAACAGGTGCGGTTCACAGTGCAGCTGTGTGCAATGCATCCAAACTCTTATCCTATTACGAAGACATTGGACGGCACAATGCTCTTGACAAACTGGCGGGAGATATTCTGTTAAAAGCAATGGATACGGCAGACAAGATTGCAACGGTCAGTTGCAGGATGTCCCTTGAAATCATCGGTAAAATCATTAAAACCGGCATACCCATTGTCATTTCCAATGCAGCCCCTACACTGTCCGCCGTTAAACTTGCTGACAAAGCCGGATTGACCATTGTCGGGTTTGCAAGAAACAACCGGTTTAATATTTATACCCATGAAAATAGAATAAAGAAAAATTAAGCCCGGTTCAAAAACGGAACCGGGCTGTTAAACCTCAGAAACATGACACTCGTCATTTGTTTTTTTATATGAAAATCTTCAAAAATTCATACAGAGACTTTCAATCTTTGTTGTGGGCAAACCAGGACGAAATACCGGATCTGCCCATGGCAGTTAATTGCTCAAGACCTTCTGATCTTCCTGGTTTTTCAATTCAAACCGTTTGACCTTTCCTGTGGCTGTTTTGGGCAGATCTTCCACAAAATGAATCCAGCGGGGAAACTTATAGTGAGCCAGTTCATTTTTAACATAGGCTTTTATCTCTTTTTCCAGTTCTTCTGATGCTGAAATTCCCTTGTTTAAAACAACATAAGCACAGGGCTTCACAAGATTTTCTTCATCCCTGCTGGGAACAACCGCACACTCAAGCACGGATGGGTGACCAATGAGGCAGGCTTCAACTTCAACCGGAGAAACCCAGATACCGCCAACCTTTAACATGTCATTGGAGCGCCCCACATAAAAGAAAAACCCGTCTTCATCCACAAAAAATTTATCATCCGTATTAAACCATTCGCCCAACATGGCTTCTTTGGTTTTTTCATGCCGGTTCCAATAATAGGCAGCCGTGCTGTCGCCTTTGATCCAAACGGTTCCGATCTCTCCTTGCTCCACTTCATTACAATCATTGTCCACTATTTTTGCCTCATAACCGGGCACAATCTGTCCTGTGCTTCCCGGACGGATATCCTCCACCCGGTTGGAGATATAGATGTGGGCAATTTCCGTTGAACCTATTCCATCAAGGATATCCAGGTTAAACCGTTTTTTCCAGCGATGAAAAATATCGGCAGGCAGTGCTTCGCCTGCGGATACACAAAGCCTTACCCCGTCCATTTCCCCCTCTTCCGAAGCCAGCATGGAACCATACAAAGTTGGAACACCAAAAAACAAGGTCGGCTTGTGTTGGGCAATGGTCTTATAAACAGAATCCGGTGTCGGACGTTCCGGCATTAATACGCTTGTGGCACCGACACTGAAAGGAAAATAGGTGCCGTTACCCAGACCATAGGCAAAAAACAATTTGGCTGCTGAAAAGCAAATATCATCTTCCCTGACTTTAAGTACCTGCTTGCCATAAGTTTCAACGCTGAACCGCATATCATGCTGCAAATGAACGGTTCCCTTGGGTTTCCCGGTTGACCCGGAACTGTACAGCCAAAAGCAGGAATCATCAGGACCGGTCGGGGCTGTCTCAAGAGTCTCTGGCTGACCGTTGACAAAATCCTCATATGTCATGGTATCCGGCCTGGCCTGGCTGCTGTTGACCATAACAACCCGTTCCAGAAATTTTAATTCACTTTTAATCTCTTCAATATTAAAATACAGGCTCTCATCAACCACCAAAACCCTGGCCCGGCTGTCATTTAAAAAGTAAAGATAATCTTTTGGCCGCATAAGAGTATTCAAACAGATGGGCACGGCACCGGATTTAATGCCCCCAAAAAACGCAACAGGATAAAGCTCCATATCCAGCAGGAGCAGCGCAACCCGGTCTTCCATCCTGACGCCTGATGATAAAAGGGCATTGCCGAACCGGTTAGCTTCTTTGGCAAGCGTTCCATATGTCATCTGGCGGTCTTCGCACAGAATGGCCACTTTATCTTCTCTTCCTTCACGGACATTTCTGTCTACAAAATAATCTGCTGCATTAAAATATTCAGATTCAATAATATCAGGTTTCATATTCGATATTCTCCTTATGTATTTTTTTATCAGAAAGCCTTAAACAATCCATACAGAGACTTTCATTATTTGTTGCGGGCAAACCGGATAAAAAATCAAGCCTGCCCTTGGCAATTATTTGTTTAAAACCGGGTGAAAAAACAATTTAAGACTTTTTTGTTCGGTTTTGCCCGGAGTTGTCAGGTAAGATCCCACAAAGAAAACAATTCCTGCGATAATAAACGAAGCAAGAAATCCGTTCAGCTGAAACAGTGATTTTTGAGGGAAAAGAACCATGGCTTTACCGCCGACAAAAAAGAAGGTTATGTTTAAACAGACCCCGACAAGGATGGATAAAATAGCGCCCGTTGCGGTTGCTCTTTTCCAATAGTAAGCACCCCACAGAGCAAAAAAGGTTACCGCTACCGTACCAAAAGCAATGATGGACAGTTCAGCCACGGGGGTATTGGGATTCCAGGCGATAAACACGCATATGGCCATGATAATCGCCACAAAAACCCTGGCAATGGTAATCAGTTCGGATGGTTTGGTTTCCGGCCTCATTATTTTAATAACATCCACAGATAAATTTGCAGCGTTTCCGAAAACAAGACCGTTCACCGTTGACATGGCAGCTGTAAAACCGCCTGCCACAGCAAATGCCGCCAGCCAGTCCGGCATGGTGGCTGCGGCAACAAGACCGTAAATTTTATCGGCTTCAACCCCTTTAAGTCCGGGAACAATGGCATTGCCGGCAATACCGATCAATGTGGGCATGGTAATGATGAACAGACAAATGCCGCCAAATGAAAGGAACATGGCTTTCAAGCCCCTTGCAGACCGGCTTGAATAGGCATGCATAAAAGGTTGCGGAAAACAGACACACCCCAGACACATGGCTGCTGCCATTCCAAAAATCATGGGATAGCTCCAGACTTTGCCTCCTGCCCAGCCAATCTGGAAAAGGTTGGGATGTTTTGCCATGACCAGCTCCATGGTCGGAACAAACCCGCCGTTTTTCATCATGACAAAAAAGAAAAGGACAAACACCATGATGGAAAAAAAGACCCCCTGGATGGCGTTGACCCAGGCCGCCCCTTTCATTCCGCCCATCATCAGATATAATGCTATAAAAAAGGGAACAAAAAACAGACCCGCATGAAAAGAGATGATGCCCTCGCTCATGGCCTCCAGCATGACCCCTATTCCCTGGATCTGGGCGACAATATAGGGAACGGATGCCACAAGGACAACAAGTACCAGAACAATTCTCATGGGAGTGCCGTATCGTTCACCAAATGGCGCGCCCATGGTCATCCACTTTCGGGCCCTTCCCAGAAGAAATGTTTTTTTGTGAATGAAATACCATAAGAACCCCAAAGGAACCAGGTTGGCTGTCAAAACATATAAAGAGCCAAATCCCAGGCGGTATCCAAAGCTTGACATTCCGAACATGGAAAAGGCACTTAAAAAAGATGCCAGAAGGCTGAAAACAAGCACAAAATAACCAAGACTTGACCCTGCTACAAAATAATCATCTGCACTTTTTGTAAATCCCTTGCGAAATGCCACATAACTGATATAGACGGATACCAGACAAAGCCCGGTAATAATAATGACGGCTACCATTTAATTTTCCTCCGTTATGGTTTTTCCAGCGATTGTTTCTTCTGCAATGGTTTTTTCAAGCGCAGCTTTGATTCCTTCAAGATCTTCGTCATACAAGGCCAAATCCGTTTTAAACAGATAAACCCATTCGACAAAAAACAAGACCGCACCAATCAGCAGCAGATAAAAGGCCCACGAGGGCATTCCCATGATCAACCCGACTTCACCATAACTTCCATATCCAATAGGGCACCAGCAGAACACAGTGAGAACAAGAAACAAAATCAGAAAAACAGTATTTTTCTTTTTATTTACGTTGGACGCCATTCACTTTCTCCTTATTGTGTTAAAGATGTTAAAAAATACAGACACTTTTGCCAATGAAGCTTCATTTTCATTTGCTTCTGTAATAGAGCAAATCCTGTGCCAATCTTTCCCAAGTCTGTTATTACCGGCAAAGGCTTACGGGAATAATGGTTTTAGAATACAAGCAAACCTTAAACAAAACGAATTTACCGGAAAGGATCTTTTTAGACTAGAAAAATACTTTCCGGTATAAACCCCGCCCTGTTCAAAAGAACGATATTTTTTTCACCGAAATTCAGCTTTTAAAATAATTTTCATGTGCAACCTGATGTTTTATTTGAAATTTATCCACAACAAATATTGAAAGTCTCCGCATGAATTTTTAAAAATTTTTATATAACTGCCACGGGCAGACTTGGTCTTTCAGCTTGGTTTGCCCACAAAAAATATTGCAAGTCACTGTTTGGATTTTTGAAGACTTTCACATAAAAAAGGTTGACAAAATATTCTCTATAGAGTCATAGTGTTCTCTATGGTGGTCAATAAACACAAAATCAATATTGACCACATTAGTTAAAAGGCCTGCAAAGGCAATAATAATTTCCCTTAGATTAAAAAGGAGAAAAACAGCATGGGGTCAAAAAATATTGATATTGTCCGCACCACGACCTGGTCTGCCGGACCTGGATGCCATGGCGGCTGCGGCGTACTCGCCCACATCAAAGATGGAGAGCTTATAAAAATAGAAGGAGATCCTGATCATCCATGGAACCAGGGAAGGCTATGCGCCCGTGCCCTGGCCATGACCCAATATGTTAAACATGAAGATCGTATCACCCGGCCGTTAAAGCGCGTAGGCAAACGCGGACAAGGCAAATGGGAAGAAATTTCCTGGGAAGAGGCCCTTGATTATATTGAAAAAAAAATGAAAGACATTCGGGAAGAGTATGGCCCTGAAAGCGTTATCTTTTCCATGGGAACAGGAAGGGACATCGGCCCCTGGATCTGCATGCTGGCCTATGCCTTTGGCAGCCCCAACGTGATGTTTTCTCTCAGCGGAAGTGCCTGCTATGGACCCAGATTAAGTGCCTGCAACACTTTTCAGGGGTGTTACTGCGTGTTTGATGCCGGCCAATGGCTGCCGAAACGCTATGAGGATCCAAAATTCAAACTGCCCGAAACCATTATCATCTGGGGGTATAATATTGCCGCCACCTGCCCGGATAACCTTTTCGGCCATTGGGTGATCGACATGATGAAGCGCGGCACCAAGATCATCTGTGTAGATCCACGCCTGAGTTTTTTTGCCTCCCGGTCCAAGCACTGGCTTCAGATCAGACCAGGCACGGATGCGGCCCTGGCCATGGGAATGTTGAATGTTATTATCAATGAGGATCTGTATGATCATGATTTTCTTGAAAAATGGACCAACGGCGCTCATCTCATGCGCATGGATACGGGGAAACTTCTGCGGGAGGTCCATCTGGACAAGACCGGCGCTCCTGACAATTTCGTGGTATGGGATGAAAACAGCGGGGAACCGGTAATCTGGCACTCCAGCGAAACTGAGTTTAAAACTTTGAACGTAAAGGCAGCGTTTTCAGGGCTTTGGGACGTAATTCTTGCCGACGGCACCCGTGTGACCTGCCGAACAGCCTGGGACGCATATAGAGAAGAAGTCAACAAGTATCCCCTGGACAAGGTACAGGAGATAACCCGGGTGGATGCCGATGAAATCCGAAAAGCCGCCCGGCTTTATGCCACCAGCAAGCCTGCGGCCATTCAATGGGGGGTTCCCATTGACATGACACCTGCGGTGACGCCCACCTGCCATGCCATTGCATCGCTGTGGGCGCTGACCGGTAACCTGGATATACCCGGCGGAAACGTGATTGCCAAATTCGCCTTTGATGCTGTGTCCTATGCCCTTCCAGGCGCTGTGGGCCCCATTGGCCTGAAAGACAAAAAAATGGATGCCAAACGGGTGGGGGTAAAAGAATACGGCCCCTACCGCACCTTTCACTGGCGGGCCCAGACCGACATGACCCTGGACCAGATTTTTACAGGCAAGCCCTACCCCATCAAGGGGATGTGGATTCAGACTGCGGGCCTGTTGAACGGAATTGGACTGGATCCCAAAAAATGGAAAAAAGCCCTGGAAAAACTGGATTTTATTGCTGCCGTGGATCTGTTTCATACTCCCACCACCCAATATGCGGACATTCTTCTGCCTGCATCCACCTTTCTGGAAAAAAACGGGGTGAGAAGCTGGTGGGTGCCGCTGCAGACCATCAACAAAGCCATGAAAGTAGACCAGTGCCGGCCTGATGTGGAGATCAATTTTGAACTGGCCCGGCGCTTTGATCCGGATTTCAAATACGATACGGTAAATGAATTGTTTGACGAAATTCTCAAACCATCGGGCATGACCTTTGAACAGCTCCAGAAAAAAGGGTGGGCCATTCCGCCGGAAGATCATCCCAGCTCTCCATACCATCGCCATGAAAAAGGACAATTGCGGCCCGACGGCAAACCCGGATTCAAAACCCCCACCGGAAAATTTGAATTATACTCCACCTACCGCGAGGAATGGGGCCTGGATCCCCTGCCCCACCATGAAGAACCGCCCTTTACACCGGTAAGCCGCCCGGATCTGGCTAAGGAATATCCTTTGATTTTATCCACTGGAAGACGCTCTCCTGCATATTTTCATTCCGAACACCGCAATATCCCGTGGCTGCGGCAACTTGACCCGGACCCGGTTGTTGAAATTCATCCGCAAACCGCTGCGGCCCATGATATAGGTAATGGCGAATGGGTCTGGCTGGAGAACTGGCTGGGCCGCTGCAAAATGAAGGCAAAAGTAACTCCCATTGTTCCGCCCTGGATGGTGATGGCGGCACACGGGTGGTGGTATCCCGAAAAAAAAGCGGCTGAACCGAGCCTATATGGGGTTTGGGAGTGCAATGTCAATCAACTCATCCCCATGGGCAATCAGGGCAAAGACGGCCAGGGAGCCCCCATCAAACACCTGCTTTGCCGAATCATCAAGGCAAACGGAAAGGAGACGAATAATGGCTAAAAAACCTGAAAACGGATTGTTGATTGATTATGAATATTGCACAGGCTGCTTTGCCTGCCAGGTGGCCTGTTCCCAGGAACATCACTGGCCCGCAGGGATGGGCGGCATCCAGGTTCTGGAAATCATTCAAAACCTTCCCAAGGACAAGGCGTACCTCAACTTTTTACCCTTTCCCACGGAATTGTGTGTGTTGTGCGCTCCGAGAACAAAAAAAGGACTGGAACCGGCCTGTGCCCAGCACTGCATGGCCAATGTGATCACCTACGGGTCTTTATCCGATCTTGCCAAGGAACTTGGAAAAAAACCCCGCATGGTGCTGTGGTCACCCAAATAATTAAAACAACCATGATGACATTTTAATAACAGCTATTTGTATCTGAAATATCAAAAGGATTGACACGTTTCAGTAATGACGAAAAAGCCGTTACTGAAACATGACAAATAACTGCAATCCGCCGAAGCGGGCTTTGCAAAACATTGTTACCATTTAACAGTTAGAATCAGGTTAAAACCGAA
The DNA here is from genome assembly GCF_000307105.1 of Desulfobacula toluolica Tol2. Lineage (NCBI taxonomy): Bacteria > Pseudomonadati > Thermodesulfobacteriota > Desulfobacteria > Desulfobacterales > Desulfobacteraceae > Desulfobacula > Desulfobacula toluolica. The sequence goes on along the minus strand of NC_018645.1, from coordinate 1,847,773 downwards.
CAATTCAACGCAAGGAGGGTCTTATGTCAAAATGTAAAAAATGTGCTTTTTTCTTTCCAATTCCAGAAGGGGATATGGATTTTGAACCCAAGAAAGGGGATTGCATCAGACAACAGGAGGATACAAAGGGAAAATTCTGGTTGTCCAGACCGGTATTCAAGGACAACACCGCCTGCGAGCATCTCAGGGCTCGAACCAACTGATTTTTCATGGACCAGTTGACTCGAGTTCTATCCAAACAGCAAGTTTAAGTTAAATTAAAAAATTTTGATGCCAGACAGGAGGAACGACCATGCCGACAACAGAAAGAACCACAAGACTTAAAGACAGGTGCCGTTTTAAACATGTAGCAGGAGGCGAATATGTTGACGCCGGGGTAAAAGCCGGTGTTGAACGGGCCAGACTGATCACCCAGTCCCATAAAAAGAATGTTGGTGAGCCCAATTGCATTATGAGGGCCAGAGGGCTTGAAAATATCCTTAAAAACATTACCATCCATATTCAAGATGACGAACTCATCGTGGGTGCCAACACGGAACATCCTGATTATTTCCCCATGTATCCGGAGCTGTCCTATTTTGCCACCGTGGATATGGTTGAAAGCCCGTATTGCGAGTACAAAGAAGAGATGCGGGAAATCGCTGAATACTGGAAGCCCTATACCATTCAAACAAAGGGGGAAAAATATTTCACACCCGAAGAAATCAACATCATGTATTCTGCAACGACAGTACAGCCGCCCCTGTTTGTTACGGCATTTTCAAGTCTTGTCCCCAATTACGAGTCTGTTCTTGAAGATGGCCTGATCAAAAGAATTGAAGAAGTTGAAAAAAAGATTGCCGACGCCAACGATAAGATGCGCCAATCTCCCTGGAATGCCCAGGACAACCTACATTTTATGGACAAACTTGACCAATGGGAAGCCATGGTCATTGCCATGAAAGCGGTTGTAGGCTGGGCACAGAGGTATGCCAGGCTGGCCAGGATCATGGCAGAAAACTTTTTGACCGATGCAAAAAGAAAACAAGAGCTGCTTGAAATTTCAGACATCTGCAGGCATGTTCCGGCAAATCCGGCCAGGGGGCTGAAAGATGCCATGCAGAGCAAGTGGTTTACCTTTCTGTTATGCCACTCCATGGAACGATACAGCAGTGGGTATGGACACAAAGCAGATAAACTTCTCTGGCCCTATTTTCAAAAAAGCGTCATCAATAAAACAGACCAACCCATGACCAGGGAAGAGGCAGTAGAACTCTTTGAGTGTGAAAGATTAAAAGTGTCTGAACACGGCAGTACAAAGGGAAGACAGCTTCGAGAATTTTTTGCCGGTTCCAATGACCTGTTTATCTTTACTTTGGGCGGCATCAATCCGGATGGTTCCGATGCCAGCAACGACTGCACCAATGCCATTCTTGAAGCTGCAGAAAGCATTGTTACGACCGAGCCTTCCATTGGATTCCGGTGGAATAAAACCGGCAATGTTGAAACAAAGAAAAGGGTATTCAATTGCATTAAAAAGGGATTCGGGTTCCCCTCTATTAAAAATGATGAACTGAATACCGAGCAATTGATCAAATACTTTAATGTACCAGAAAATATTGCCAGGGACTGGGCTCTTGTTTTATGTATGTCACCGGGAATAACGGGCCGCAGAGGGACGCAGAAAACAAGAAACGAGGGCGGCGGAGATGTTTATCCGGCCAAAGCCATGGAAATCGCCCTGACCAACGGATTTGATGAATTTTTCACCAATATCCAGTTGGGCCCCCAAACAGGTGATGCTGCAAATTTTACGAGTTTTGATGAAGTCTGGAATGCATACAAATTACAATTGAGGTATGCTATCGAATTAACTCTGCGCTCTAAAGACGTGGGTCGTATAATAGAATCAACACATCTGTGCTGTCCTTTTATTTCAAGCATTGATGACGGATGCGTTGAAAAAGGTATGGATGCTAATGCCCTGGCAGAGGTAGCCAATCCATGGCACAATATCTGCAGCGGCAGTGTGGTGGTGATCGATTCCCTTGCAGCCATTAAAAAATTGGTGTTTGAAGACAAAAAATATACCATGGCCGAACTTATGGATGCCTTGAAAAATAATTGGGAAGGCAAAGAAGAAATGCGTCTGGACTTCTGGAATGCCCCCAAGTTCGGCAATGATGATGATTATGCAGATGCAATGGCCACAAAGTATTATAACCTGATTGCCGATGAGTGGAAGCGGAATACAACCTATTCAGGCACCTATCCCTTACCCCTGGCCCAGTCTGTTGCCGGATATATTGTAAACGGTCCTAAAACAGCGGCCACTGCAAACGGAAGACACGCAGGAGAGGCCTTAGATGATGGCGGCTGCTCTCCCTACATGGGATGTGACACCAACGGACCGACTGCGGTTCTAAAATCCGTATCAAGAATTGATGCCTCAAGACACAAGGGCGTCCTTTTAAACCAGCGTCTTTCAAATATTCTCATGCACAGTGATGCCGGGTTTGATCTCTGGCATGCCTACATGAAAACATGGCATTCACTGGGAATTGATCATGTCCAGTTCAATGTCATCTCAACAGAAGACATGAAAGCCGCTCAAATAGAACCTGAAAAATATGCAAACACGCTGGTAAGAATTGCCGGATACAGCGCAAAATTCATTGATCTTGCAAGATACTCCCAGGATACGATTATCGCCCGTACCGAGCAGGATATGGCAGCAGGATAACCCACCATATTAACGACTTCCTCATCCCCGGCTATATTTGCCGGGGATGATCCCAATATTACCCTATCACTGAATTATATTTTTTAAAAAACAAGGCTGCTATAATTTCACTTGACAACCATTGGTGGCTGTTTAAAAATAGAAGTTTATTTTAATTGAAAAGGCCTTTGATAAAAAACAGCCATGTCTGTAGAATTTAAAGCAGTACCAGCCATATATAAATGTTTTGATCTGATTGATCTGTTGTCAAAGACTCGGAAATCCCTGGGGATCAGCGCCATTGCTTCCGCCCTGGGATATCACCGCAGTACGGTATTCAATATAGTCTACTCCCTGGTGGATCTGGGAATCCTTGAACGTGATGATGAGGGAAAATTTCATCTTGGGTCACACTTCTATCAATTGAGTAAGACAGCAGGAAAATCGACCAACCTGGTTCAAACGGCCCGACCGTATCTGGAAGAAATTAATCTTAAAACAGGATTGACCGCTTTTCTGGTTGTTCGCTCGGCCTTAAACGCTGTTGTGGTGGAAAAGGCAGATTCCATCACAGGATTTAAAATATCCACCGAGGTGGGACACAGCCACTCGCTGTTCGTTGGAGCAGGGGGGAAAGCCCTCCTTTGCCAACTCACAGACCATGACCTGGATCATCTTCTGGCCACCAATGATCTGGTTGCTTTTACCCCTTTTTCCTGTGTGGATAAGGTCGATTTTAAAAAAATGATTCAAAAAGTTCAAAAAGAGGGCGTGGCCTTTGACAGGGAGGAATACACCGAAGGTATCCATGCCGTAGCCGTTCCCCTGTATGTCAGCAAGACCATTCCCGCTGCCATTTATGTGGTTGGGCTTAAAAAAATGCTACCCGAAAAGCGTCTCCGGTCCTGGGGAGAATTCATAAAACACATCGCTGATAAAATTCAAAAAAAAATGACTGTCTGATCCGGCAGGGGAATGGTATCATGTTATTTTCCAGCATACGGACCAAGCTGATTTGTATCCTGATGATACTGGGGGCAATCCCCCTGCTGGTTGTCGGAGCTGTTTCCTATCACAGCGCAGCCAATGCACTCCTGGTACAGACCCGCCAGCAGCTGGACAAGGTTGCCCAGAAAACCGCACAACAGGTGGATCATTTTTTTGATGCTGCCCAAAAAGACATTGACCTGTTATCAAAGTTCCCTTTTATTCAGTTGACATTCCTGCAATTTGAATTCAATCAACGCCTTGATACCTCCCAGCGCCTGCTGGCAGATTATTTTCAAAGCAACCCAAATTACAATGGCATTTACCTGGTCAATCTGGCGGGAAAAACCATTTTGTCCGTTACCGGAGACCAGGATGACAGTCTCCCGGATTTTTCCGGAGCCGACTGGTTTGCAAAAACACTTGAAACCGGCAGATTTCTGTCAGATCTTCAATTTTCAAACCACCGGTCTTCAAAGGTCGTGATGCTGGGAAAAATTGTGTATGATTTTGAAAATCCGGATAAAATAGTTGGTGTTCTGGCCTTTGACCTTAAAAAATACGCGTTTGTTGATTATGTGGCAAGCCTCCGCATCGGGGAAAAAGGGTATGCCTTTTTAATACACAAAAACGGATTTCTGATTTACCATCCGGACAAGGAGATTGATTCTGAAACGGATATCCAGGCCTTGAGTGACCACCGCTTTCAAACGCATATCAACAATATGATGGACGGTAAAAAAGGATTCGGAAATTATACGCATGACAATGCTGAAAAATTTATTGTATACCTTCCCTGCACCCTGATGAACTGGAGTATCGGGGTGACGGTTTTTAAATCCGAGTTAATGGCGGATATCCACACATTCAGGAATCAAATCATATCCTTTATCATGATTATAATCGGGCTTTTCCTGCCGGTATCCTTCCTGTTCATTAAAAGCCTGACCCGTCCCATACTGCAATTGATCAAAGGTGCTGAAGCCATTGGGAAAGGAGACCTTGACCAGCGGATTGAAATTAAATCCAATGATGAACTCTCGGCTGTGGCCAGGGAATTCAACAAGATGGTGGCCACCCTGAAGAAAAACATGAAAGAGATCGTGGACCTGAAAACTTTTATGGAAGATATTTTCAGGAACGTGTCTTCCGGTATCATCACCGTAGATGAGGCAGGCCAAATTTCCTCCATTAACCAGAGTGCACAAACCATGCTGGGATATGGTCACAGGGAAACATCCGGGACAGACGGTTTCCGGCCCTGTGAACCGGTGCAACAGGTTGTAGACCTCTTGAAGCATTCCATGAAATCCGGTGAAAATACACGGGATCATGAACTGAAACTGGCCCGGTCCGATGACAAGGCCTCCTGTGTGGAGATCAATACCTCCCAGCTTACCGACCAGTCAGGCGGACTGATCGGTGCCATCGCGGATATCCGTGACATCACCCGCAGAAAGCGCATGGAAGAACTCATGGTCCGAGTTGACAAACTGGCTTCCCTGGGGCAGCTGTCCGCCGGCATGGCCCATGAAATAAGAAATCCCCTGGCCGGCATGAAAACAAGTCTCCAGGTGCTGGCCGAAAGGGCACGCACCGATGCGGAACAGATCCTGATTTCCGGGGTATTGTCTGAAATCAACCGGCTGAACACCATCGTATCCGATTTATTGCGGTTTTCCCGTCCATCCCCCCCGCTTCCGTCACCGGTAAATGTAAAAAACATCCTGGAAAAAACCATTGGCATGGTCAAGGAAAAGCTCAAAAAATCCGATATCCGCCTGATTTGCAGGTATGATAAAGACCTTTCTTTTGCCATGGCCGACCAGGAGCAGATGCACCAGGTCTTTCTTAACCTGATTTTAAACAGCCTCACAGCCATGGAAGCAGGGGGAGAGCTGACTATAACCGCAGGGAATGTCAGGAACGAAGAACAAATAAAAACAAAGCTGACCCAAAAAGATCCTGATTTTGCAATGTACAGGGCCGGGTTTGTTGAAATCCGGTTCAAAGATACCGGCCATGGAATTTCAAAGGAAGCTCTGCCACGGGTTTTTGATCCTTTTTTTTCCACTTCCCCCAAAGGAACCGGCCTGGGACTTTCCATTGTTCATAAATTACTGGAAAAAAACAAAGGATATATCTTTATCGACAGTGTGGTGCAGCAGGGAACACAGGTCCGGCTGCTGTTGCCGGCATCCGATAAAAAGCAGACAGGAGATCGGTAGCATGGAACAGGAACGAATTTTGATTGTTGATGATGAAATAGTATTAAGCCGGTCCCTGGCAATTGCCTTTGAAGGAAAGGGCTATGAAATTGCCACAGCTGATTCGGGAGAAGAGGCAATAACGCTTTTGGAAACATTTTCACCCCACCTGGTTCTTCTTGACCTGAGGCTTCCGGGAATGAACGGCATCCAGGTATTGGAAAAAATTTCCGCCTGGAACCGGGAGGTGCCGGTCATTATCATGACGGCCTACGGGGACACCCAGACAACGGTGCAGGCCGTCAAAAGAGGGGCGTTTAATTTTATCAACAAGCCCTTTGAACTGGAAGACATACGGCTGCTGGTGGGACAGGCCCTTGAAGACCGGAACTTTCGAAAGGAGTATGAATATCTCAAATACCAGCAGCGACGATTTTACAGGTTCAGCGACCTGGTGGGGCAGAGTCCTGAAATGAAAGAAGTGTACAAACAAATAGACATTTTGTCCCATGCCGGAGACACAACGGTTTTAATCCGCGGACAAAGCGGTACAGGCAAGGAACTTGTGGCCAGTGCCATCCATTATAGAAGCAAAAGAAACAAGGCCCCCTTTATTGAAATCAATTGTGCATCCCTTCCTGAAACCATTATTGAAAGCGAGTTGTTCGGATATGAAAAAGGCGCGTTTACCGATGCCAAAAAAGACAAAAAAGGATTATTGGAGCTGGGAGACAACGGAACTGTTTTTCTGGATGAAATAGGGGATATGCCCTTGCCAGCCCAGGCAAAACTCTTACGGTTTCTTGAAAAAAAACAATTTAAACGCCTGGGCAGCGGGCGGGATATCAAAGTGGATGTCAGGATTGTTGCCGCCACCAACAAAAATCTTGAAACCGCCATTAAAAACGGAGAATTCCGGCAGGATCTTTTTTACCGTTTAAATGTGATCACCCTTTATATGCCGCCCCTGAAAGAACGCAAGGATGATATCCTGCTGCTGGCAGACTATTTTTTAAATGAATTCTGCCGGGACATGAAAAAACCGCCTAAAAAAATTTCCGAACCGGTAAAACAGATATTTACCCGGTATCCATGGGAGGGAAATGTCAGGGAATTGAGAAACGTCATTGAAAGAGCGGTGATTTTCACCAAAGGGGATACCATAGAAACAAAGGTGCTGCCCCCGGAATTCAAACAGGGAACAGGCTTGCATGAGAAACCGGTCATGGAACACGATAGTGAGACGCCCGCCCCGGACCCCGGTCATGATCTGAAAACCGCCATGGACCAGTTTGAAAACCGCATCATCCGGAACGCCCTGGAAAAAGCCAAAGGGAACAAGACCGAAACCGGACGGATACTGGGCATCAGCAGGTTTGCGCTGAACCGCCGCATGGAACGGCTCAATATCATTTTACCCCCGGGCTGAGGGCACGGGGGCAAAATCAAGATTGTTTAATTTCCAAGAATTAATTTTTGGGGATCACATTTTTCACGCAGCACCATCAGCTCATCCATAGAAGGCGGATCAAGTTCCCCGGCCCTTGATATATCCACCTCAAACTCCATGTTGTCCAGCACCTGCTCCGGTGTAATGCCGGGATAGACTTTATCCAGATACATTTTCTTTGTGATTTTATCAAATCCCATAATCGCCATGTTGGTAATCACCGTGGATGGCCCGGAACCGCCGAGGCCTTCTGCCTCACGGCTGCCGGGACCGTTGAGCCACCCCGGACTTGTGAGATAATCAACTTTTTTTACAAATTTTCTTTTTTCATGCTGCATGAAAATAATGCTCTTCGGCACAAAGGATGCCACATCGCAGGCACCGCCACTGCCGGAAAACCGGACCTTTGGGCGATGGTAATCCCCAATCACCGTGGAATTGAGGTTTCCATAAATATCAATCTGTGCGGCCCCCATGATTCCCACAACCCGTTTTCCGGTTTTTTTGTTCTGCATGGTGGCAAACGCATCTGCAAGACTGCCGTTCACCGATGTCGCGTACATGACCCGGGGATCGGCAACAGCCATGGGGACTTCTTCAAGCTTTGAATCAATGGCACCGGTTTCAAAAAATATCACACTTTCCGGCGCACTGATATGTTTTGCCGCCATGGCAGCCAGCATGGAAATCCCGGTGCCGCAAAAAACGATTTCCCCGTTGTTTATCTGCCGGGCAGCAGCAATGGTCATCAGTTCTCTCAAGGTATAATCGGCCATATTATTTCACTCCTAAATTTTTTTAAAAAAAGCCTGTAAAGGCAAAATGATCCGCTCTAAAACCGATTTATCTTCGATCCAGGTTAACAGCATATCCGCGTTCCGGATCAGCCTTGACTGCGTTTAAACGATCCATTCCGGCCAACTCAAGAAACGCCTCATGATGGGGTGTTCCATGGATAAATTTATCCAGGTATTCCCGGTACAACTGATCATCAGAGGCAAATTTTCCATAATTATTTAAATACACAGGGTCATAATCATAACAATTATAACATGCCGTGGGATAAGCGCCCCAGGGCATATGCACAACGGCATCAACACAAAAATGGGGAATCTGGTTCATGTCGGACTGTTTTTTCATCTCATCGGGCTCTAAAAGCTGTTCACAGGTAACGATGAGATATTGTGCCGCTTTGGCCTGTTCCACATCCGCCATGGGCAACCCCTCTATACTTACCGTGCCTTGAGAATCTGCTTTCTGAACATGGATAATGGTGACATCAGGATTAATGGCCGGCACCAGAACGATTTTTTCGACATCCGCCCATTTATTGAACGGATTATCCGCTACAATTAATTTATCGTCCGGAATTTTGGGATCGCCGGTTCTTATTTCCCTGGAAAAGCCCCATTTATTAACAATATCGGTTCCCAGAGAAGACCTGACCGGCAGATAGGGAAGTCCCATGGCACCGGCCTGGAACCGCAGGGTCATTTGATAATTGGAATAATCTTCAACCAGCAGGTCTCCGTTTTGAACCGCACGTTTGAACCGGATACAGGTGGAAGCAAATTTGCCGTTTCCGCCGTATGCGATCTCCAGTTTATCCACACATCCCGCCCCCACAAGCTCGTCCACGCCCTGGCCGTTGGAATGAGCATACAGATGCAGATTTTTTTTTCTCTGGCGGATAATTTCATACACAGCAGCCATGGGGTTTCTGTTTACCGTAAACCCTCCTATGCACATATGACAGCCGTTTTCCACAAATTTCCCGATGGCCGCAGAAAGGTCCATAACTTTTTCTAACCCTTTATTCATCAATATTTTTCCTCTTTATTCATTTCATTATTATTTCAATGGTACTAAACAATCAGGCTTGGAAGCCAGGTAACAATTTCAGGGAATATCATGATCAGTCCGATGGTGACGATATCCAATATAATAAACGGCACTGCGGCTTTGAACAATTCAGCCAGCTTTATTTTATCCGGCACAAGCCCTTTTACAATATACAAGTTCAATCCCATGGGCGGTGAGATATTTCCGGCACACATATTTACGGCCATTAAAATACCGAACCACAAGGTGTCTATCTCCAGGGCGGTCAAAATAGGCAATATAATGGGGGTTGTCATCATAACGATGGCCGCAGGGTCTAAAAACATCCCCATAATCAAAAATCCCAGCATCAGTATCATCACCACCGCAGTGGTTGGCAACGGAAGGGATACGACAAAGTCGGTCAGCTCGGCTGCACATCCGGAATAAATAATAACATACCCAAAAGATGTGGCACCGATAATAATCCAACCGATCATTGCCGTGGTTTTTACGGTATGCAAAAGCGCTTTCCGGGTAGTCTTCACATCCAGGTTTTTTTTTACAAACGCAATGATAAAAACAGCAAGGCAGGCGATGGCACTGGCTTCAGTAGGGGTTGCAACCCCCGTATAGATTGTGAACAACAGAATAAAAATAACCGTTAACAGCGACCATACCTTTGAAAGAGAGGCAAATTTCTCTTTCCATGTAAACCGGACATCATCCCTGGGCGCCACGTCAGGATCAATCAGCACCCGGATAAAAATATAGGCCAGGGCCAGAACGGTCATCAGGATTCCCGGAATAATTCCTCCGGCAAACAGTGCGCCGATGGATTCATTAGCCAGGGTGCCGTAAAGGATAAGAATTACGCTGGGAGGGATCAAGATGGACAAGGCACCGGAAAATGCAACAATGGCACCGGACATGCCGGCCTGATACTCTCTTTTTATCATTTCCGGAAGGGACAGCAGACCGACCGTAGCTGTTCCAGCCGTGCTTGCACCGCAAACCGCACCAAATATAGCGCCAAACACGGCACTGGTCATTCCCAGCCCCCCCGGCAACCGGCGCAGGAAACGATCCGCCACCTCATAGCTGTCCGTTCCCATGCGGCTGTGCATCACCAGCTGTGCCATGAGGATAAACAGAGGGACGCAAACCAATGTATAATTGCCCATATGGCCATATCCGGCCAATGCAACCCCATACAGCCCGGTGGTGCCCGGCCAGAAAACAAGTGCACAGATAATGCTGAGAAATCCCAGAGAAAATGCTACCGGAAGCCCCAGAAAAAGAAAGAAAGACAGAGACACCACCAGAATAGAAAGAACGATATACCATTCCATAAATAAATCTCCTTATTATTTTTCCTCATGTGTTTGAGAAAGCTGTGAGAAATTTCGAACAATTCTCAATATATATTCAAGAAACAACAATGCGGCACCCACTACCAGAAATGCCCTTATGGGCCACAGCGGCCAGGCCAGGTACTCAGTGCTTCTTACATTATGTTCCAGTGCGTCATAGGTAAACACCACTGATTGGATCAGAAATATCAACACATATGTCCCGGCCATAAAAGATGTAATAATATCCAGTACAATTCTTTTTCTTTCCGGGATTCTTTCAGTGGCAATATCTACAGTGACGTGTCCTCCGGCAGGGAGGGTCCATGCCGCACCGATGAACACCACCATGATGAGCATGTACCGGTTGACTTCAAAGCTCCAGGTGGTCGGTGAATTAAAAGCATATCGCATGACCACGTCATAACTTATGGTCAGCATCATGAGTACAACGATCCAACCGGCAATTTCAGCAAGTTTCTCATCAAATGACGCAATGCCGTCCATGATCCGGGTCAGTCCTTTATTTTTATTCATCATTTTATCGTTCCTCTATTTCCCCTGGTTGAAAATGCGTTATTGAAGCCCTGCAATTTTTTCAAGACCGCTATCCTTTTTCAGGGCAGTCCAGGTTTTTTGCTCGGTTTTTATCAAGTCCACCAGTCTTTCACATTCCGGGCTTTCTTTGGCATACCAGTCCCACACCTGCTCCAGCATCTTCTTTGATTTTTCAATATTTTCATTGTCCATGCTGACAAACTTTACCCCGTTTTCCCTGCACCATTTTTCGTTTTCAGCCTCATATTCCGGCCAATATTCAACACTGGCCCAGTGCCCCCACTCACGGGAAACTGTTACAAGCGTATTTCTCAAATCCTCGGGAAGTCTTTCCAGGGCGCGTTTATTGATCCAAAGATCATCCGCCCAGGTAAAGACCGGCGGTGTTGAAAATGTTTTTGCCACCTCAAAAAATTTATAATCCTTTAATCCGTAAGCATAGAAGATCAGTGCGTCCACTGTTCCCCTTTGAAGGGCCGGATAAATTTCTCCTGTGGCCATTGTAACCGGACAGGCTCCCCACGCCTTGGCCACTCTTGTGCTGACCCCACCAGCGGCTCTCAATTTGATATTTTTCAATGACTCCATGGTATTGTATTCAGTATTGCCCCTGCCGATGATGCCGGAGCTGCCGCAAATAATATTGGTAAGCCATACGGCGTTTGCTTTCTCCAGGTAGGCATTATAGATAATATCGTGAAATTCACCGGCTTTTCCGCCCTGATCATTATTCATATAATCCCAGAATTTTTCACGATTGTTCAAAGAAATATACGGCAGCCAATCCACATCGCCTTCCGGCACCATACCATGATAATACGTCCCGCAGCCGGCCAGCATATCAATGGTGCCGCTTTTCAATCCGTCCAGGGCTTCATTTCTTCCGATCAGCTGACTGGCGGGGAAAACAGTAAATTTCAATTTTCCATTTGACGCCTCTTTCACCCTTTTGATAAATTCCTTATACGCTTTATATTGCGGATGCTGCGTGTGCCATGCCATCTGAAATTTCAACCTGTATGTTTTACACTGGGCCATGTTCGGTATTGCTCCGAAAACAAAAACAGACAGGATCACTAAAGCCAATACATTAATGACAAATAAACCTTTTTCCTTCATTGCCGGACTCCTTGTTAAAAGATTAAAACAGTTACAATTTAACTATATTATAAACCATATAAGCATCTTTTGTGCCAAGCCCGATACAGAAATTTTTACCTATGATTTCAAGGAATTATTTATCAGAATGTTTTATGCGAGCGGTTTACGCACACATAAAACCGTGCGGAATCTCACAGCAGTTAAATTTTAGAAGTAATTATGGATTGGGGCAGGACTATCTTATAATCATTCCCGGCAATGGTTGACAAAAAACAATATGACCGTGAATTTGATTATCGAATAATTTTATCTGCCATCACAAGAATGGAGGTGGGGATATTGATACCGATCTTTTTTGCCGTATGCATGTTCACGGTTATCTTAAAATGATCCAGTGTGGAGGTTTTAATTTCAGAAGGGTGGTTGCCCTGGAAGATCAAACTTGCTTTTAAAGCAGCCAGTCTGCCCAGCTGATAATAATCAGGGACAAGTCCCATAAGCGCACAATCGTTGGTCACAAGGTCCTCCAGTGCGGAAAGCGAGGGAATTTTAAATTTATTTACCCTGGTGATAATCTCTGTACCCAGTATTTTTAT